>JAPWUW010000304.1 GCA_028275325.1 Anaerolineae bacterium
GGCGGCATCCGCAACAACAAGCGCTTCAAGGCTGTGCAGACGGGCGGGCCACTCGGCGGCTGCCTGCCAGCGACACACCTCAACACGCCCATTGACTACGATTCCCTCACCGAAGCCGGGGCGACGATGGGCTCTGGCGGCATGATCGTGGTCGATGAGGACACGTGCATGGTGGAGCTGGCGCGTTTCTTCCTGCAGTTCGCGGCGGACGAATCTTGCGGCAAGTGCATACCGTGCCGGGTGGGTGGGCAGCGGCTGCTCGAGATAATGCAGCACATCACAACCGGCACGGCCTCTCTTGAGGATCTCGACCGCATCGGGGAGATCGCGCAGGAGATGAAGGACGCTGCCCTTTGCGCCCTGGGCCAGCTCACGCCAAGCCCCGTCATGAGCACGCTGCGCTACTTCCGCGATGAATACCTGACGCACATCCTCGATAAACGTTGCCCAACGGGCAGCTGCCAGGGGCTGACGGTGGCGCGCTGCATCAGCGCTTGCCCGGCGGAGATAGATATCCCGACGTACATCACCCTCACGGCCGAGGGCCGTTACGATGAGGCTCTGGCCGTGCACCGGGAGCGTAACCCGTTTGCCGCCGTCTGCGGCCGCGTTTGCCCGGCATTCTGTGAGAAGCGCTGCCGGCGCGGCGATATCGACGAGCCGATCTCGATCCGGCTCATAAAGCGCTTCATGGCCGACAGCGCTCTGCAGAAGGAGTGGACGCCGCCGCGCCTGGAGGAGCCCAAGCCGCAAAAAGTGGCGGTCGTCGGGGCCGGCCCAGCGGGCCTCACGGCAGCGCTGCGGCTGGCGCAGCTGGGCTATGGCGTGACGGTGTTTGAGGCCTTGCCGGTGCCAGGAGGGATGATGGCGGTTGGCATCCCGGAGTACAGGCTGCCGCGCAGCATCCTCCAGGCTGAGGTCGACAACATCCGCCGCGCCGGCGTGGAGATCCGCTGCAACATGCGGATCGGGCGGGATTTCACGCTGGACGACCTTCTCGGCAAGGATGGTTACAGCGCTGTGATCCTGGCGATTGGCGCGCACAGGGAGCGGCGGCTCGGCATCGAGAGCGAGGGCAAGTTGCAGGTGGTTGGTGCAGTGAACTTCCTGCGCCAGGTGGCCCTTGGGCAGCCGATGGACGTGGCTGGAAAAAAGGTCGCTGTGATTGGCGGCGGCAACGCCGCGATCGATGCCGCCCGCACCGCCTGGCGCCTGGGGGCGGCGGCCGTCCACATCATCTACCGCCGCACCAGGGAGGACATGCCCGCCTACGAGGACGAGATCAAGGCGGCCGAGGAAGAGGGCGTGCAGTTCCATTACCTGGCCGACCCTTGCGGCTGCACCTTGCGGGAAGATGGCAGCGCTGGGTTGCAGTGCGTCTGCCAGCGGCTTGGGGAGTTCGACGCCAGCGGGCGGCGCCGGCCGGAGCCTGTGCCGGGCACGGAATTCACGCTGGATGTGGATCTCGTGATTGCCGCAATTGGCCAGTCCCCAGATACGAGCTGGTTGCGGCCTGAAGATGGCATCCAGGTGGCCAGGGATGGCACAATTGTTGTCAACGAGGCGATGGCCACGACAAGGCCCGGTGTGTTCGCCGCTGGCGATGCGGCTACCGGCCCGGCCACAGTGGTGGAGGCCGTGGCCCAGGGCAACCGCGTGGCTGCAATCGTCCATCACTACTTGCAGACGGGCGAGCTCAAGCGCGTCAACTGGCCGCGAGAGTACCACTACGCGCAGCGTGCCTGGCAGCCGGAAGAAGCGGAAGCCAGCGGGAGCCGGCCGCAACCAGCTGTCCTGAGCGTTGCGCAGAGAGAGCGCAGCTTCGCTGAGGTGGAGCAGCTCTGGCCCAGGGCAGTGGTTGAGGCGGAGTGCCGGCGCTGCCTGCGCTGCGACTTGGAGCGCCTCGAGCAGAACAAGGGGCAGCCGCTCGTTCTGGAAGCGGAGCCCGCAGTGTGAGCGTGGCCGATCTAGTTCCTCATAAGGACTGGGAGAGAGGTCAATGGCCAGTTTTGCAATCTATATAAACGGACAAGAGGTCCAGGCAGAAGAGGGCCAAACTGTCTTGCAGGCCGCGCAGGCAGCCGGCATCCACATACCGACGCTGTGTCACCACCCCATGCTTTCCAGCTTCGGCGGCTGCCGCATGTGCCTGGTGGAGGTGGAGCCGCGGGGCCAGCTGCACCCTGCCTGCACGTTCCCGGTTGCGCCGGGCCTGCGCGTGCACACCCATTCTGAAAAGGTGCTCAAGGCAAGGGAGTTTGTCCTGCAGTGGCTGTTCTCAGAGCGGGGGCACTACTGCATGTACTGCGCAGCCAGCGGGGAATGCGAGCTGCAGAAGCTCGCCTACGAGCACGGGATCGATCACTGGCTGTACGGGCGGCCGGATGAGCGCTACCCGATCGATGCTTCCCGCAAGTATTTCCTGATGGATCACAACCGCTGCGTGCTCTGCCGCCGGTGCGTGCGCGCCTGCGCGGAAATCTCCGCCGTGCACACGCTGGGCGTGGGGGAGCGTGGGGCAAGATCCATCATTGTGGCGGATCTGGATGTGCCCTTTGGCGAATCGACGTGCATAAGCTGCGGCACCTGCCTGCAGGTCTGCCCTGTGGGCGCGCTCATAGACAGGCGCAGCGCCTACATGGGCCGCGACGAGCTTTTGGGTGCTACCCGCAGCATCTGCTTCGGCTGCAGCATTGGCTGTGGGATCGTCGGCCGCACGCGCAGCCAGAAGCTGCTGCGCATCGAAGGGGATTGGGATGCGCCGGTGAACCGCGGCCTCCTCTGCAGCCGCGGACGCTTCGAGCCTCTCTATGTGGCAGCAATGCGCATCAGCGCACCGATGAAGAAGCAGGTCAACGGAGAGTTCTCGCGCTGCTCAGAGGCAGAAGCTCTGGCGCTTGTCCAGGAGCAGATAGCCAGCGCTTCTGGAGGCGTGGGGCTTTATGTTTCCAGCCGCTCGAGCAATGAGGAGCTGGAAGCGCTGGTGGATTCCCTTGGCGCCAGGCCGGGCTCCTTGTGGCTCCTGGACGGAAGGCCAGCGGCCCCGATCGAGGGGGCCCGCATCGGCACGCTCGCCGATGTGCAGGAGGCGCGCCTTATCCTTGCCGTCGGTGCCTCGCTGGACGACGAGAACGAGGTTCTCGCCTGCTACATGCGCCGAGCTGTAGACAAGGGCGCAGCGCTGTACCTTGTGGGCTGCCGTGCCGCCAAGCTGGAGCGCCTGGCTGCAGCTATGCTGCCGATGGGAGAGCTTGCTGAGGCCATTGCTGCCGCGGCGAGCGCAGCCGCGCCGGTGGTGGTGTATGGCCCGGGCATTGGCAGGCAGGCGCATGCCCTCCTCGCCGGCCTCAGGCAGGCCACCTTCCTGCCGATACCCGAGGGCGTGAACACGGTGGCGGCAAGCTCCATGGGCTTCCGGCCGGTGGAGGAACGCGGCGCCGCCACCGAGAGTGTGGCATACTTCTACCTGGCCGATGCCACAGCTTTGCCAACCCTGACCTCCCGTGCGCGCTTTACAATCGTGCATGCAGCCTACTGGAGCGACCTGGCCCGCAGTGCGGACCTAGTCCTTCCCGCGCCACTGTGGAGCGAGAAGGAAGGGCACCTCACGAACTTTGCTGGCCAGGTGCAGGAAGTGCGCCAGCTTGTCGAGCCACCGGGGTTCGCCATCACTGCCCAAAGGGTGAGCGCGAGCGTGC
>JAPWUW010000306.1 GCA_028275325.1 Anaerolineae bacterium
GGGCAGGATGGAAAGCTGAAAGGAGTGGAGCTGCGCTTCCGAGCTGCTTCCCGAGCGCATGTGCTCGTCGTGGATGATAACGAGAAGATGCTGCGGCTGTATGAGAGGTATCTGGCCATGGGCAACTGCCGCGTGAGCACCGCCGCTTCTGCGGCTGCCGCGGAGGAGCTGGTCGCCAGAGCTCGCCCAGACCTCATCATCTTGGATGTCATGATGCGCGAGCGCGATGGCTGGGAGCTCCTGCAATCCTTGCGCGCGCGCCCTGGCCTGGAGGCCGTGCCAATCGTCGTGTGCACGGTGCTCAACGAGCCCGAGCTGGCCAGAGCTCTGGGCGCGCAGGCCTTTCTGCGCAAGCCAGTCACCGCCGAATCCCTTCTTGCTGTGCTGGCGCAGCTGGTGCCAGGGAGTAATCCGGCGGCGCCTCATCGAAAAGCGCCTTGATGCAGCGGAACCACTCAGAGCCACGCGGCCTGGCCCTCTTGCTGAAAGTGAGCCAGGTCGGGAACACCTTCCCCAACTCCTCCGGATACGAGGCCCCAGTGGTCACGATGACCCTCGCGCTCCGCAAAAGGCCCTGCTCCCTGGCCCTCATGAGCAGCTCCACCCCATTCATGCCCGGCATGAGCAAATCCAGGATGACAACGTCGAACGGCTCCTGGCGCAGGAGCGCAAGCGCCCCTTCGCCATCTGGGCACAGCTGCACCGCAGCCCCAGGGAACGAGGCCTGCAAGAGCCGCTGCATGAGCGCACGGAAACCGGCATCGTCATCCACCACCAGGAAACGGCCTGGCGCCTGCACGCCATCGAGCGCTACAACAAGCTCCTCGGCCTGCACGGGCTTCACCAGGTAGGCATCAACCTGCAGGTAGCGCCGAGCGAGGCTTTCCAAAGGGGTGTAGAACTCCAGCACACCAAGATCCTGCCGGCCCGTGGCGCGCCAGATATCCTCCGGCCGCGGCCCCTCTGCAGTGGCCAGCGGATCCTTTACGAGCAGCACGCCAGCAGGGTGCTCCTGTTCCACGAGCGCCGGTAGCTCCTCCACGCTGCTTGCGATGAGGATACGGTAGCCGCTGATCCCCCGCGCCACCTGGCGGGCCGAGGGCTCATCCGGCGCAAGCACCACCACTGCCCTGCCGGAGCGCTCCTTGGGCAGCGGCGGCGACCAGCCATCCGGCAGGTAGTAGACGGTCCGCGAGCGCGCCTTGCCCGAGGCCGGCAAAGGCAAGGTGAAGCGAAACGTGCTGCCCTTGCCAAGCTCGCTCTCCGCCCAGATGCGGCCCCCATGCAGCCGCACGAACTCCCGGCACACGGCCAGGCCAAGGCCAGCGCCACCCTTGCCCGTGGTGATGGGCCCACGGGCCTGGCTGAACTCCTCGAAGATCGCGGGCAAATCCTCCGGCGGAATGCCTTCCCCCGTGTCGGCGACAGCGATCTCCAGCTCGCCCCCGACGACGCGCGCACTCACCCGGATCTCTCCCCTCTCGGTGAAGCGGATGGCATTGGAGAAGAGGTTGAGCAGCACCTGGCGAATGCGCGTGCGGTCGACAACCACCTGCGGCAGCGACTCCGGCAGCGCCACCACCAGCTGGACCTCGGAGCCGCGCAGGAGCCCGCGCGCGGTGCTCGCTGCCTGTTCGATGAGCTCAGCCATGTCTGTCGGCTCGAGCTTGAGCGGCAGCCGCTGCGCCTCGATGCGCGAGAGGTCGAGAATGTCATCGATCATGCCCAGGAGGTGACGGCTTGCCGTGTAGATCTCGTGAATGTCCAGGCGCAGCTCTGCCGGCCACTCCATGGGCCCATAGACTTCGGGCGTGGCGTACATGGCGTAGCTGAAGCCCATGATAAGGTTCAGGGGGGTGCGCAGCTCGTGGCTGATGTTGGCGGCAAAGCGCGCCTTCATCTCCTTTGCCTCCTCGGCCTCCCGCCGCGCAAGCTCGAGCTCCCGGTTGGTGCGCTCAAGGAGCGCGTAGGCATCCCGCAATGCCTTCGCCGTGCGCTGCAGCTCGCCCCGGCGCCGGCTCGCTTCCCGCGCGAATTCCCATGCCTGCAGCTCGCTTGCCTGCGCCGACAGAAGCGACCGCGCGATGGCGCCACCCAGGGCATAGCTGAGGAAGACGCCTAACCCCGCCTCCCAAAGCGTGGTCAGAGCCCACCCAGCACCACCCGGCCCAAGCAGCCCTGCCGCCGGCAGGCTGAGCCCGCTCAACGCAGACCAGCGCGGGCCCGCAAGCACGCCCGCCACCAGCGCACAGGCAAGCGCCACGTGGGGAGCGGCAGCGTTCCCAACCATATTGGCCATAGCGGAAGCAAGCCAGAGCCCGCCCACGAGGCTTGCACAGGCAACATCGTACTGCGCGCTGCGCAGCAACCCCAAAGAAGCGCCTGCAAGCATGCAAGCCGCGGGCAAGAGCGCCACCCAGCCGGGCTCCGGATCTTCCTGTATGAAGCTGACCACAAGCCACAGCGAACCGGCACAAAGGGCGGCAACCGCAATGCGCTGTAGCGTTGGGCGCAAAAGCTCCTCCAGCTCGCGGCGGGAAGCGCTAGGAGCACGGCGCACGCTCAACGCGTCGCCCATGCTCCCCTCGGGGAACTCACCAAGGGGCGCATCATTGGGCATAAGCGCCCTCCATCGATTTGGTAGGGAAGCCGCAGCGGCAGCTTGCGGCCAAGCCTGCTGAGAGGTGCCTTAGAAGGGCAGGTCGTCCTCGCTTTCGGGCTGGTCGAAGAGGGCGAAATCCTCCTCCACTGCCGGTGCAGGCGTGCGGGCCGCTGCCGGCCGTGCCCCAGGCCGAGCCTCCCCCGCAGCTTCGGGGAAGGCCGGCTCTTCGCCCCTGGCCCCAAGGAAGCGAACATTGGTTGCCCGCAGCTCGAGCGTCGCCCTCGGGGTGCCATCCTGGCCGATCCAGGCGCTGGCATCGACCTCCCCCTCCACCAGCACCAGCCTGCCTTTCGTCAGGTATTGGTGGACCGTCTCCGCCTGCTTGCCAAATACCGAGACCCGGAACCACGTGGTCTTCTCCTGTTGCTCGCCGTTACGGTTCGTCCAGCGCCGGCTCGTGGCGATGCTGAAGCTTGCCACAGGCGTCCCTTCCGGGGTGTAGCGCAATTCCGGATCCCGGCCCAAGTGCCCAACCACAATTGTGCGCGAAAACATCCCTTCCTCCTCAGGGGCAAGAGAGAAAAAGAACAAAGGTTCCGGTACATGATAGCTGCCGCCGCAGCACAGAGCAACCGCGCCTTGCAAAGCCGCCCTATGGCCGCACGCCGGTGCTGCTCAAAGGCACCCGGCCACGCTGCAGGTGCATGGGCGCGCAAGCGCCGCTGCCAGAGCCCGGGCCTCAGCCGCAGATGCGGCGAGAAGCGCGTAAACCGCGCGTCCGCCCTCAGGGCTGGCTGGCGCTTCAAAGGAGACGACACAGCGCGAGAGCCGGTCAAGGAGGGGGTAATAGGGGAGGACGACGAGCCAAATGCCCCTCCTCGCCCAGCCGGGCCCAACGCTCACATGTTGCACGGAGGACAAGGGGAGGCAAACCCGCTCGCCAGCGCTGCCGGCACTGAACGCCACCACGTTGGCAAGCTCCCAGAAGGCCACAGCACCGAGCGCGGACAAAGCCCAGCTCCCCGCAAAGAGCGCCGCTGTGCCGAGCAGCATTTGAGCTCTCCAAAACACAACGGCCAGGAAGAGGCA
>JAPWUW010000305.1 GCA_028275325.1 Anaerolineae bacterium
GCTGCCATGCCGCCCTGGGCAGTTGCTTTGGGGACGTAGACATGCGAATTGTCAGTGCCGAGGTCCAGATTCGAACTGGAGACCCCTTGATTTTCAGTCAAGTGCTCTACCAACTGAGCTACCTCGGCCCGTACAAGTTCAATTGTAGGTATTGAGGCTCAGCCTGTCAAAAGTGCCGCCCAAAGCCCCTGCGGGCGGCCACCCGTGGCTCATTCATTCCCGGAGCCCAGTGCGCGAAGTGGGCACATCAGGCCATGCCTACCATGTCCTCTGGAAGATAACCTCATAACTGTAGTGATACAGGGAATTGCCGACAGGGTTATTGGTCTCAGGACAAGGTTCGTCTTTGGGGATGTCCACTGTGAGCGGCGGCGTAATGTCGCTTGTGCCCTCGTTCACTTTCACCCAGTAGGTTCCCTTGAACATGTCGAAAACAGCCCAGCCCGGCCCTAGCTCCGGCTTGCTGCCTGTCAGGATCTCAACGCCATCGCTCCCCCAGCTGACCCAAAGGCGCACCCCCGGGATGCCATTTCCGGCTGGATCCACAACGTTGATAAAGATGTTGTGCATGCCATGGTTCTCGCAGGGTGTGAGCTGCCGCCAACTGACCAGCTGGTAGTCCACAGCTGGCTTTGGTGTGGGCGTAGGTGCTGCCGTTGGCGTCGGGGGTGCCTGTGGTTGCGGTTGCTCGCTCGGCGCCGAAGCGCCACCGGGGGCAGCCGATTGTGCGGGCGTATTGGTCGGCTGCGGTCTAGGCGTGGGTGTCGGTGGCACTGCGGTTGGGGTTGATGTCGCAGTGGCTGTCGGCAGCCAAGTGGGTGAAGGTGCAAAGGTAGCTGTTGGCATCAGAGCAAGGGAAAGAGGCGTCCTCGCGGCTGCTGTGGCGCGGTATGCGGCTAGGTTGCGGGCTGTGCTGGCAGAAGCCGAGGCGGACATCGATTGCCACAGCTCAGCGCTGCATGCTGCTACCAGCCACGTCGCAAGCACGATGGCTGCTGCAAGGCGAACCCACTTGGCCGAAAGACGACGCCGTTGCCTGCCAAGAGGTTGCCCGGCTGCTGTAGCCCTACTTGCGGAGGGCTGCGGCCTTGCTGCCTGCGGCTTGCTCGAGAGCTTGGCGACAAGCGCCTCGCTCAGCCCGCGGCGGCTGGAAGCTGGTATGTACCAGGCAGCTACGTCTGTCTCCGCTTCAGCGCTGACAGGCGCATGGCCAGCAATTAGCCACTCGTCGGAAATGAGCACGCGAGAGCTCGCCGGCGACTTGCCGCCGGTGCCAACGACTTGGACCTGGCCGGATTCCACGACGATGAGCCCCGAGCGGAGTGCTGCAGCCAGATCTGTGCCCGCCGGCAGCTGTTGCCGCTGCAGGGCGTGAGCAAGCTCGCTCATTTCCGCTGAGCTCAGCTTGCGCAGTTGGTCGTACCGGCGAAGCCACTCGCCAAGAGCACGCCTGATGACCGTAGGTTTCTTCCCAAGCGCAGCGCTTAGCTCTGCGGCCAGGGCAGGCTGCTCTACTATGGCCTTCTCCACTGAGCTTATCGGAAGTGCAAGAAGTTGAGCCGCAGTGATAGCCTCAATCGTGAAGGAGTAGGAGCCACCCTCAAGGGCATCCTCTTCTGCAAGGAGCGCGCCCGGGCCCAAGCGGGCGATCTCCTTGCCGCCTCCGCTCAGAAGCCGGATCGATCCTTGAGCGACGACGAACAGGGCACTCGCCTTTTCGCCAGCGCGGGCTGCCACCTCGCCAGGCCGCAACTGCAACTTCTGCAACGCTCGCTCCAGCGCGCACAAGGAGTCGTCGCCGAGCGAACTGAAAAGCGGCGCAGTGGATAACTGCGATTCGTTCACTTCCTGCCCTCCAGGGGGTATAGGCCCGGCCAGTTGAAAGCCTGCCCAGCCGTGTATAGCACTACAGGCGGGCAAGCTGCAAGCCTTGGGCCAAAAGCCGGGCACTAGCCGGGGCCAGGCTCGGTGACGGCAGCAAACTCGACGGTAAAGCTCGGCTCCCTGCTGCTCGGGCAAGGCGTTCCTGCTGGAGCAAGCTCCACGAGGGGGCTGACGGGGTTCCCTTCCTCGTCCAAGAGTATGACGTAGTAATCGGCGCTGCTGTCGAGGACCATGTCCGCCCTGCCAGGACTTGCTGGATCCTTTAGCCCAGTTATGGAGCAATCCCGCACGGTTCCTGCTGCATCTACCAGGCAAACACGCTGGCCTGGTAGTTCCTCGCCACTCTTGCTGCGTACCAACACTGTAACAACACTTCCTTTCTCGGCCAAGCATACGAGCTGGGACCGCAGGACGGCGTAGACTGGCGTGCCAATGGGGCGTGGCGTGGCGAGCGCTTCACCGGCGCTTTCGCTGGGGATAACGACGGTGGCGCAGCGAGCCAGGAGCTCGGGGTTTGTGGAACCGAAGGCAAGCGCAAGACGAGCAAGATCATCTCGCTGCGTGTTGCCGCGTTCGGTGGGCTGCATGGCCAACTGCTCCGCCATCTGGGCAATCTCAGCATCAGCGAAGCCTTGCAGGAGACACCTGGCGAGCTGGAGGGTGGGCTGGGCAGCATAGGCAACCGCCACCCGGTTCAGGTGCGCGGCGAGCTCGCTCGCTGGCAAGGCGCGCAACGCACAGCCCCGCTCGTCGAGCCAGCTTCGCGCCACGGCAAAGCCACTAAGTGCGCCGAGCAAGAAGTAGGCGATGGACAAGAGCGCAAGCGCACGTCTCCCCATGGGCGTCTCAACGACCAGTGTCACCCGTGCCACCAAGGCACAAACTCTGTGCGATCGAGACAGAAGCTGGGCTGCAAGGACTACAGCCCTCCTGCAAGAAGCGCTGGGCGTCGGAAGCCACTTCTTCTGCGCCTTTCGCGCAAGCGCAGAGCAAGCGAGCTTCAGCAAGGCGACAGCGCCCGGTGTGGCCGAGAGCCTCGATCGAGGTGGCGCAGCTGTGACGCCACACGACAGTGCCGGTCACTATGCCAGTGGCAAGCCCGAGCAACATGGCGCCACACAGGATGCCGAGTGCTATAGCACGGGTACACCCCGGAGCGGCTGCCCTGCACCTAGCAGTGGTTGGCACGCTATGGCTTGACATGCTTGCCCTTCTCCTTCAAACTGCGGCCGACCTTTTGACTGCGTGTATAGCTGCATAGGAGAGCAGAAAAGGCCCTGAGGACTAGCCTCAGAGCCTCAAGAGATGCCGAAGGTGGGATTCGAACCCACATGGGGTGTAAGCCCCAACGGTTTTTGAGACCGCCGCGTCTGCCATTCCGCCACTTCGGCGTGACAAACAAAGTATAATGTGTGCCAAGCATGGTCAGCAAGTCGCTTACAGAACTAGAGGATGCGGAGCTGGTGCGCCGGGCGCGAGGAGGCGATCTTCAGGCTTACAACGCTCTTGTGCTGCGCTACCAGACACTGGTGTACAACATCGCTGGCCGCATCCTCATCGATTGGGACCTAGCGCAGGACGTGGCACAAGAGACTTTTCTGCGTGCTTATCAAAACATCGGCGGGTTCCGAGGTGGCTCATTGCGGGCTTGGCTGGCGCGGATCGCCACGAACTGCGCGCACGACATGTTGCGAAGCAAGCGCAGGCATCCCACCACTTCGATCGAGGATCTTGGGCCCAGCGAAGCCGACTACATGTCCCTTTTTGGCAGCGGCGCGCAATCGCCAGAGGGCGCAGTCATCGCCGC
>JAPWUW010000307.1 GCA_028275325.1 Anaerolineae bacterium
GGCATCCTCGGGCTCAGCGCCGAAGTTCTCGCGCGCGTTGCACGGGCCGGTGCCGGGGCTGTCGTCACCAAGTCCTGCAGCTTGCGACCTAGGGTCGGGCATGCAAGCCCGATCGTCGTTGACTACGGCCCAGGGCTGATCAATGCCGTAGGGCTGGCAAACCCGGGCGTTGAAGCCATGGCGGAGGAGATTAGGCGTGCACGCAAGCTGCTTGCGCCAATGGGCGTGCCGATCATCGCGAGCATCTTCGCCAACTCCGTCTACGACTTCGGCACCACAGCACGTTATATCTCGGAAGCAGAGCCAGACCTCATCGAGGCTAACATCTCCTGCCCAAACGTGGAGGAGGAATTCGGGCAGATCTTCTCGTCTACCCCGTATGTGGCTGCCCAAGTGACTCGCCGCGTAAAGGCGGCAACGAAAATCCCCGTGATCATCAAGCTCTCGCCCAACGTGCCAGAGATAGACGAGGTGGCCAAGGCAGTGGTAGCAGCGGGGGCCGATGCCATCAGCGCTGTGAACACAGTCGGCCCAGGCATGCTCGTTGACGTGGAGACAGCGATGCCCATACTCTCCAACCGCGTCGGCGGCCTCAGTGGACCTGCGATCAGGCCCATTGCTGTGCGCTGCGTCTATGAGATATGTGCTGCCGTATCCGTGCCGGTGATAGGTATTGGCGGCATTATGACTGGCCGAGACGCCGCCGAAATGATAACCGTTGGCGCCACGGCGGTCGGGATAGGTACTGGCGTGTACAAGAGAGGGCTCAATGTCTTTAGCCTGGTCTGTCAGGAGCTGCGGGAGATTATGGCCCGCCTCGGTATCGCTCGCCTCGATGCCCTGCGCGGCCGCGCCCTGCAGCAACGGGCACGCCGGCTGCAGCCCGCCTGACGCAGCGCTTGCTCAGGCGAGTGCCAGTTCTTTTCGGTGAGGAAAGCGATCTTGCTGCCGGTAACCTCGCACATTGTCAGGGTCACCCAAGAAACGCGCACCGTCAAGACGTTCGTCCTGGATGCGGCGGTCCAAGCAGAGCCGGGCCAATTCCTGATGGTCTGGCTGCCAGGTGTGGGGGAAAAGCCCATCAGCATCATGGAGCCGAATCCTCTTTCGCTGACTGTGGCACGGGTGGGGCCCTTCAGCGCCGCCCTCCACACCCGCAAGCCAGGGGATCTTGTAGCCTGGCGCGGCCCGTTCGGGCGGCCGTTTGCACTGCGCGGGCGCAAGATCCTCCTTGTGGCTGGAGGCTACGGCAGCGCACCCCTGTACTTCCTCGCTGTGCGGGCCTGCCAGGCTGGGCTGCAGACCCTCGTCGCTATAGGGGCGCGATCCGCCGATGAACTCGTCCTTGTCGAGCGATTCCGGGAGCTTGGCTGCGCCACAATCATCGCCACCGACAGGGGAGATCTTGGCCATAAAGGGTTCGTCACCGAAGCTATCTTGGATATCCTGCCGGAGTGCGACTGCGTCTACGCCTGCGGGCCAGAGCCAATGCTTGTGGCCATTGCGCAGCTGTGCTGGCAGGCTGGTGTGCCGGCGCAAGTGAGCGTAGAGCGTTACATGAAGTGCGGTTTTGGCCTGTGCGGCCAGTGCGCCCTTGATGACAAGCTCGTCTGCCAGGATGGGCCGGTCTTTGACATCGAGGAGCTGCGGCACAGCGAGGATTTCGGCCGGTACACCCGGAACGCGACGGGGAGGCGCGTGCCCCTGTGAAGAGTTTGCGCTCGCGGTTGCTCAGGGGTGGCTGGGTTGTCACCCCTGAGCAGATCATCCAGGCAGACGTGTTAATACAGGGAGAGTGGATTGCTGCTGTTGGGCCACACCTGGACGCAGGCCAAGCCGAGGTGATCGATGCCTATGGCCTGTACATTCTCCCGGGTCTCATCGATGCTCACGTCCACCTGCGCGAGCCTGGCGCTGAGCACAAGGAAGACATCACAAGCGGCACTCGAGCTGCCTTGGCAGGCGGCTGTACGACAGTTCTGGACATGCCCAACTCGCCACACCCCACCACGACGCTTGCTGCGTTTGCCGAGAAAGCGCACCTCGTGCAGCGCAAGGCTTGCTGCGATGTGGGCCTATTCTTCGGTGCCACACCCGAGAACGCGAAGGAGGCCGCACAAGCTCATGAGGCTGTTGGCCTAAAGCTCTACATGGGCTCAAGCACCGGCCAGCTGCTTGTAAGCTCGCTTGCCAGCCAATTCGAGCACTTCCGGCTTTTCCCCCGCGAGAGGCCATTGGCAGTGCATGCCGAGGATGAGGAGGCTGTCGCCGCGCTTTCCTCCGTTGGGCGCCGGCCAGGTGCCTGTGCGGAGATCGCGGTGGCCAAAGCGATCGCGCTGGCGCGCCTCACGCGCAGGCGCCTGCACATCTGCCACGTCAGCACTGCCGTGGAGCTCGGGGCCATCGCGTTAGCGCGGCGCCAAGGCGTGGCAGTCTCCTGCGAGGTGACACCGCACCACCTGTTCCTGACACATGAGGCCGAACGCACACTTGATGCGCTTGCGCATATGAACCCCCCACTGCGCACCCCTGCCGACCAAGAGGCTTTGTGGCAACACCTGGATGAAATCGACATCGTCGCGAGCGACCATGCACCGCACACCTTGGCTGAGAAGCGTGCCCCCTCGCCGCCAGCCGGCGTCCCGGGCCTGGAGACAACCTTGCCTCTCCTGCTGAACGCCGTCACCGAAGGCCGTTTGACCCTTGGCGCAGTCGTGCGGCTGATGGCCGAGCGGCCAGCAAGGCTCTTCTCACTGGCGCGCAAGGGCAGGGTTGCACCCGGCTTCAGCGCCGACCTCGTGCTGGTCGACCTGAACGCCAAGGCAACCCTGGGGCAGAAACTGTACACAAAGTGCGGCTGGACTCCATTCGCTGGCATGACCGTCACCGGGAAGGTGCAGCGCGTATTGTTGCGTGGGGCCGATGCGGTCGTGGCGGGCGAGGTCCTTGCTGAGCCCGGGTGGGGTCGGCTCGTGGAGCCCAGCTGAGCTGAGGGCGAGCGTTCTGGGTAGACCGGGCTCATGCCGCAGCCTTGGGCAGACTGAATGCCACGGCCCAGTGCCCAACGCACCGGCAAGGGGCAAGCAAAGAACAAGAAGGCAGAGGCTTTCTCAAGGCCTCTGCCCTCGCGGAGTGGAAGGGTTTGTTGGGCACTCAATGCACCCATGTGTACTATCGGCAAATGGAGCCGAAACTTTAGCGGCTGAGGCGCTTCGCTTGGTCATTGTGAAGCCCCGAAGAGGCGCAACAACAAAAGGTAATTCCAAGCTGAGGGGAGGTGTGGCATGCAGTCGGTGCTTGACCTTTTCAGGCTGGATGGTAAAGTTGCTCTGGTCACCGGCGCTGGCCAAGGCTTGGGGGAAGCTATGGCTCTTGCCCTCGCGCAAGCTGGCGCCAGCATCGCTGTTGTCGACATACGTGCCGATACGGCGGCCCGGGTGGCCGAACGCATCCGTCAACTGGGCCGACGCGCTCTCTCCGTACAGGCCGACGTTTCCAAGCCGGGTGACGTGGAACGGATGGCCGCAGCAGCACTGTCGTTGGATGGCCATGTCGATATCCTCGTCAACAACGCAGGCATAAGCCGGCGGGCTCCTTCAGCCGAGATGAGCCTGGAGGACTGGCAAGCCGTGCTAGACGTCAACCTGACTGGCGTTTTCCTGTGCTGTCAGGTCATTGGC
>JAPWUW010000035.1 GCA_028275325.1 Anaerolineae bacterium
TCGCGCTGTGTGGGCGCTGGGCTATCACATTGCAGCACCATTCTACGGTGTGTACGTTGTGCGCGCGCTTGGAGGGACGGCAAGCACCGTCGGGCTGCTCTCCGCCGTGGGCGCAGTGGCTGCGGTCCTCGGATTGTTTGCGTTCGGGCGTGCAGTCGAAGCCTACGGGCTAAAGCGCCTGTGGCTTGTGGCTGGGCTGGGAGAATGCGCCGTCCCGCTTCTCTGGGCTGTGGCGCCGGTTGCTTGGCTCGGAGCACTCCCGGCAGCGATTGATGGGCTGATCCTTGCTGGCCTTGAGTTGGTGAACCTCAATACGCTTCTCATTCTGGTGGAGGCTAAGTACCGCACGGAGTTTGCAGCGCTGCATTCGGCGATTATCTCTGTCGGGATGCTTCTTGGACCCATGTTCGGGGGCCGTATGGCTGACACGCTCGGCTTTCGGCCCGTTTTTGTCGGTTCGGCGGCTGTACTGGCTATCGGCGTGGCGCTCTACTGGGCTTTTGTCCCCGAGACGCCTCTGGAGGAGCTGGGGCAGAAAGGGGTGCCTGTGGCCTTGCAAGGAGGGTAGCTTCGCTCGCATACTGCGGCGCGAGCCATTCCGTAGCTGGAGGCATGACATGAAGGTAGCCATGATTGGCGCTGGCAGCGTCGTCTTTGCTCGGCGGTTGCTTGCTGACTTGCTCTCTTACCCTGAGCTGTGCGAAGGAACCGTTGCCCTGATGGATATCGATCGTGGCCGGCTCGAGCTGATAGCCGCACTCGCACAGAAAATGGTCGCGCAGCAGCGGGCCGGCTTGCGCATAGAGGCAACGCTGGAGCGCAAGGAGGCATTGGAGGGTGCGGATTACGTCATAATCATGATTCAGGTCGGTGGCCTAGATGCTTTCGAGCTGGACGTCGCCATCCCTCGCAAGTATGGCATCGACCAGACGGTTGGAGACACCGTTGGCCCTGGCGGTGTGTTCCGCGGCCTGCGAACTGTCCCGGTCTTGCTGGACATTTGCCGCGATATGGAATCCCTCTGCCCGGACGCGCTGCTCATAAACTACGCCAACCCAATGGCCATCAACTGTTGGGCTATGAACAAGGCCACTCGAATCAAGAACGTGGGCCTCTGCCACAGTGTGCAGGGGACCGCGGAGCGGCTGGCGCACTTCATTGGGGCGTCGATGGATGAGGTGGCGTACTGGGTCGCAGGGATCAACCACATGGCTTGGTTCCTCAGATTCGAGTGGAAGGGTGCAGATGCCTATCCTCTGCTGTGGCAAGCCATGCAAGATCCGGCTATCTACAACCAGGACAAGGTTCGCTTCGAGATCATGCGGCACTTTGGTTACTTTGTGACCGAGTCCAGCCACCATATGTCCGAGTACATACCGTACTTTCGCAAGCGGTCAGAGTTGATCGAAAAGTTTGTGACACCCCGCTGGGACTACCTGGAGATTTGCCGTAGTGGGTGGCAGCCGCACTACGAGCAGGTGCAGCGGCAGATTGCTGGCGAGGAGCCTGTCGAGATCAGCCGGTCCCACGAGTACGGGATCCAAATCATCCATGCCATGGAGACAAACACGCCCACTAGGATAAATGGCAACGTTGCCAACACGGGCCTAATCACAAACCTGCCGCCTGGGTGCTGCGTAGAGGTGCCATGCCTGGTCGATAACACCGGCATCAGGCCGTGTTATGTCGGGGACTTGCCAGCTCCATGTGCCGCGCTGAACCGGACGAACATCAACGTGCAGGAGCTCGCTGTGAAGGCCGCTCTCGAAGGCGACCGTGAGGCGGCCAGGATGGCCATCGCCCTGGATCCGCTGACATCTGCCATCCTCTCTCTGGAGGAGATCAAGGACATGGTCGATGAGATGTTTGCCGCGGAGGCAGCCTTCCTCCCTCAATTTGGGGCATCACAGTGAGACAAAAAAGGGGCGAAGGCGCCTTCTAAGGCCCCTTCGCCCCTTTGTGCTTCAGTCCGTAAGGAACTGAGGTCTGCTCAGGAGAGCTCGATAGTGTAATTCTTCATGATCTCCTTGATGCGCGCAGTGATGGCCAGCCCTTCCTCTAGTGGCCGCTGCCACATGTTGCGGCCGAATATGAGCCCTGTGGCCCCTTCTTCCATGGCGATGCGCGCTTTCTCCAGAAGATCCTCGTCGCTCAGCTTGCTGCCGCCTGAGAAGAGAACCATCGTTCTTCCGGCGGATTCAATTACCTTCGCTATGCCCTCGGAGTAGGAGAGGGCCAGCTTGTCGTACGGCTTTGGGTACAGGTGTGCCTTTTGAGGGTCGTATTCGGGCACATTGAGCTTGACGATGTCCGCCCCCAGCTCGCAGGCAACACGCGCTGCATAGTCCACGGCATAAATGCTATCTCGCCCGCCTTTGGCCTCAATGGCCGACCCACGCGGGTAGGCCCAGACAATAAGGGGCATCCCGTAGCGATCGCACTCCTGCCGCACCTGCATGAACTGGAGGAAATCCCGATCCTGTGCCGGCGAACCAACGTAGAGCGTGTAGCCAACGGCATCTGCTCCCAGACGCACAGCGTCCTCCACCGTTGCATCCAGGGGCGAGAATGCTTCAGCGTCGGAAGGGATATTCGTCTTGCCATTGATCTTCAGGATAAGCGGCACCCGGCCCGCGTACTTGCGCATGTACTTCTTGGCCAGGCCAATGTGGAAGACAATCCCGTTGTAGCCCCCTTCCAGTGCCAGCCGACACTCGTAATCCGGGTCAGCAGCGGCTGGGTTGGCGAAGAAGTCAACCGGCCCGTGCTCAAGCCCCTGATCTATCGGCAGGAGCAGCAAAGTGCCGTTTCTTAGGCCATGCTCATACATGAGCCGCACAAGACGCGTGCGCTTGCCCAAATCCAGATCCAAAGAATCGATCGTGGCCCGGCGCCTGACCCACGCCTTGGCCTCCGCTACCTCGACTTGCGCCATCTGAACCTCCGCCAGACTCACTTCTTGTGGCACGAACAGGCATTCATTCAACCGTTGCAATTGTACCTGCTTTCACAGGTCGTGGCAAAACAAAGCACGAGGGCAGCCACCGGGCACACCTGGTTGCGCGCTTAGCGCACGCACACGAATGGCTGGATTCTCTCGAAAGTCTTTTGCCCGATGCCGTCCACGTTCATCACTTCCTCGGGCGTCCCAAAGGGGCCGTGGGTCTGGCGGTATTCGATGATCCGCTTGGCTAAGGCGGGCCCAATGCCAGGCAGAGATTCCAGTTTCTGAGCATCGGCTGCATTGATGTCAACGCAAGGCGCATCTGTGGTGCCCTGGCCTGATGGCGAGCTCATGCTCAATTCTCCTACGGTTGGGACGTGCACATGATCCCTTGGCCTCAATGCTGCTGCCATGTTCAGCGCGGCCAGATCCGCATCGTCGCGCGGCCCTCCAGCCAGCTCGACGGCATCCGCGACGAGAGCGCCCGTCTGAACCTCGTACACGCCGGGCCTTCTAACAGCACCGCTCACATACACCGGGAACCCGGCCAGCGACGTGGCCTCTGGCAGCTCAATTGTCATGGCACCTGGCCTTGGCCAGCGCATCAGGGCTACGACTGCGCCGACTGTTGCCAGGTTCAGCAGGGCGCAGACTGTTGCCCAATATGCCCAGCCTCGGCTAGGACTTGACGGGGCTCCAGCCACAGGCACCACTCCTAGACTGCCAACATCATAGATGGTATCTTAGGCTCAAGCCAAGTTGGCATGGCCTCTTGGCGCTGGCGAGAGCGCCTTGTAGAGCCTAAGTAATGCATTTAGGAGGCAAGGGACGTGAGCGAAAGACTCGCGATCGAAGGCGGCACGCCTGTGCGTACGGTTCCTTTCCCGGCCAGGATACAAATTGACGAAAGGGAAATAGAGGCAGTCTTGGGGCTCATGAGAAAGGTGGCGGCAGAGGGTGGTGCTTTCGACCGGTACGGCGGCACGGAGGTGGATTCGTATGAAAGGGAGTTCGCGGCGCACTTTGGGACCGCGTTCGCTACAGCGACAAGCAGCGGCACAGCGGCAATTCATACTGCCTTGGGTGCTCTCCGGCTCGACATTGGCTGTGAGATCATCTCCGCGCCCATCACAGACCCTGGTGCGGTCGCTCCTATCCTCTGGTGCAACTGCATCCCCATCTTCGCCGACGTCGACCCTGAAACGTTCAACTTGGATCCCCAATCCGTGGAGCGGTGTATTAGCGACCGGACGCGAGCCATCATTGTCTGTCACCTCGCAGGCCAGCCGGCCGATATGGACCCGATCATGGAGATCGCGCGCGAGCACAACCTCGTCGTCATTGAGGACTGCGCCCAAGCGCACGAGGCGGAGTACAAGGGGCGCAAGGTTGGCTCGATTGGCCACCTGGCTGCCTTCAGCCTCATGAGCGGAAAGCACAGCACCTCGGGTGGCCAAGGAGGCATGGTTCTCACGAACGATGAGGAGCTTTACTGGAACGCCAAGCGCTTCGCTGATCGAGGCAAGCCTTTCAACTCGCCAATTGAGACGAACCTATTTCTGGGCATGAACTACCGCATGACCGAGCTGCAGGCCGTCATCGGGCGAGTGCAGCTGCAGAAGCTGCCGGCTATTGTTGAGAAGCGGCGAGCGGTCGTGGAGATGATCCGGGAACGCATACAAGATCTGGAAGCTATTCGTCTGGGCCGTGTGATCGAGGATGTGAAGCCCTCTTACTGGTTCCTTTTCCTGCGTGTCCATCCGGAAAAACTGCGCGTGCCCAAAGAACAGGTTGCCGCCGCTTTGCAGGCGGAAGGGCTGCCAGTGGCCGCATCGTATGCATGGGTCATTCCAGATATGTACTGGATCCGCGAAAGGAAGACGTACGGGGAGTCTCGGTGCCCCTGGTCCTGCCCATACTACGGCAAGGAAGTGCGGTACGACGGGCAGCTGCCAAATGCACACCTTGCACGAGAGCAGCACATGACCCTTGCAATTCACGAGTGTTATACTGAGCAAGAGTGCGATGACATCGCGCGCGCACTGCGGAAAGTTGAGAGAGCTTACCTGAAGTGAAGGCAGGTATAGCAGCGGGCGCCCGCTCACAGGTGGCGCAGCGGGCGCCCTCGTGAGCGTAGAGAGGGTTCAGCGCATGCTGATCTCGACGTTTTCGGCAACGCCGCCCAGGATACTGTAAGTGCCAGGAAGTGTCTGCAAGATCGAACCGGGGACCCAAGGCGTCACGGGCCCATGTGCCACAAGCCTTGCGATGAAGCGTTGCCAGCTCATGCTCCCTGCCGGACCGCACATCCCATCCAGCCAAAAGCTGCGGTCTTTCGCGCCGATGATTTGGGCAGGGCCGATCGTCGCGGCTTTGGGCGGCACCCACGACCAATCGCTGCTGAACGAGTGCAGCGCATTCTGGAGTATGGTGATCGGATGCAATTCCACAATGCGTGGGCCGGCCTTTTTCCACGCCTCGAAATCATCCCCAAACTCCGCGGCCAGGTGCGGCTCCCAAAAGGCAATGTGACCCGACCAGCCGATTCCTCCGTAGCAGACATCAGCACCACCTGCATCCTCGATCATCTTCCCGTAGTCATTGATATTCTCGCTGCTGGGGAAGTGTATATTTGCCTCAGGCATGCGCAGTTCTGGGTCGATCTTGCCAAAGAAATTCTCCCACATGGCTGTGGCGAATGAGCCGGGCCAGTCGGGCGGAGCGGTGCGGCCCTCGTCATCGGCGTACTCGTCCATGTTGAAGGTGATCACATGATGGCAGCGCACCCGAAGGGTGTTGATCATCTGGGCCGCTATGGTGTACTGAGGCACTGGCCCCACCGGCAGGATCATCACCAGTTTGCGGCCTTCTTCTGCAGCGCGCACGATGCGGCTTACGATATCAAGGGCGAATGCAGCATAGAACTCCCGTTCGTCCTCGATGACGCGGATGTGGAACTGAGGGTTGGGGTGTTTCGTGATGTCTTCCTTGCGGATGGCGCGCACGCGCGCACAGGCTTGCGCATCTCTGAAAGGAAGGAACCGAGCCGGATTGTAAGTGAAGGCCATGCTCATCACCTCCTTGATTAAGTAGCATGTGTGAGGCTAGGCTTCATTGGGCTGAGCCTGCTCCGCAATGGCACGTGCCACTTCCCGGGGCACTTCTTAGGCACGCGCACCACGCGCGTTGCCCGGCTCGCTGTGCCCACAGCTGGCGATGCGCATGTTGCCATCAGCTCGGGCAAAGTGCAAGGGCACAGGTTGAGTTGCCAGGCAAGATTCGGTCACAAGCAGCTTGGGTGGAAGCAAAGGGATACTCTGGAGAGCGTAGGCAGGTTTGCCACGCGCGACTCTGACCTGAGCAAACATAGGCAGGGGGCGCCATTTGGGCGAAAGCACTCCGCTGTCGGAAGGACTGGGCCAGGAGCGCCTGACGTGTCAGCCCGGCTGCGATTTGGGTTGCTCCCTTGCACAGGCCACGAAATGCTTGCGTCAGAGCCTTCGGGCACCGACAATGGCCATGCGAAGAGCCGGTTCGTTGGTGCTGCGGTTCTTCCCGCAACGCGCGTGATCTTCCGGCTGAAGTGGTCTGTTGTGCGGCGCGATTGGCCTTTGAGGCGGATGATAGCGGACACAGCGTTTTTGCCGTGTTCGCGTGGCTACCGGAGCAACTCCACGCTGGCAGAAGGTGCAGCAGGGAGGTTTGGACGTTGGATGTAGACACACTGAGGCAGGTTTTGGCTGCAGCATCGCAAGTCATGCATGTCCAGGAGTATCGGCTGTTGGAACACCCGCCTGGTGCTGTGCAGCTCAGGGGGAAGCTGCTTGAGACCGCAGAAGAGGCACACCGGTTGCTGAGTGACATGCTGGTGCCTGTGGGTTATGTCCCTACCCTGCACCGGGATGGGGCAGAAGTGGTGCTTTCCGTCCTGCCGGCACGACAAGTCAGCCGGCCAAGCCGCCCGTGGCTGGCCGCAGCGCTGCTGGGCGCGACGGTGCTATCAGTGCTGTTCGTGGGCAGCACCATGGTCCATCAGGATCTCGCGCAGGCAGCGAGGGATCCTTTGAGCGGGCTTCCGTTTGCCCTTTCACTCCTTGGCATCCTTGGCGCGCACGAGATGTCCCACTACTTTGTGGCCCGTCGTTATCGCGTGGCTGTTTCTTTGCCGTACTTTATTCCCTTGCCCGTTGGTCTATTTGGGACACTCGGCGCTGTCATCAGCATGCAATCGCCGCCCGCGAACCGGCGACAGCTGCTGCGCATTGGCATGGCTGGGCCGCTGGGCGGTCTGGTTGTCGCGTTGGGCGTCGTGCTGTATGGCTTGGCCACCTCGCCTGTTACCGTTATCAAGCCTGGGACGAGCTATATACGCGAAGGCAATTCGATCCTGTACCTCTTGCTAAAGTACGCTGTGTTCGGACGCATTCTGCCCGATGGCCCTGTGGACGTAGAGCTATCCCCGGTGGCCTTTGCCGGGTGGGCGGGGCTTTTCGTCACGGGGCTCAACCTCATTCCCGCTGGCCAACTGGATGGTGGGCACATCGCCTTTGCCCTGCTGGGTAGGCGAGCAAGGGCGCTTACGCTGGCCATTTCGCTATCTTTGCTTGTACTTGGCGCCGTGTTGTGGCAAGGGTGGCTTCTTTGGGGTGTGTTGCTGCTCCTGCTCGCTTCCCGTCCGCAGGTGGTTCTTGATTCCGTCACTGAGCTGCGGCCAGCGGAGAAGGCGATGGCCGTTGGGATGCTCGTGCTTTTCGTGCTGCTTTTCACGCCAGTGCCTATCGAGGCTTTCTTGTGACCGGGCCATGGCCCAGGCGGCTTGCTGCCTGCAGGTGGGAGAGCTAGAATCCGGCCTCGCTGAAGAACACAAGAGGGCGCGAGATGTTCTTATTTGACGCAAACTGCCATGTTGGCCCTTGGCCGCAGCACCCATATCAGCCGCGCACAGTGCCAGAGCTCCTGGAAGAGACGCAGCGGCTGGGGATCGCCAAGGCACTAGTTCGGCACACTTGGGGATGGTGGTACGACCCCAGAGCGGGCAATACGGCTCTGGAGGAAGAGCTGAGAGGAAGGCCGCAGCTGCTACCGTGCCTGGCAGTTTCACCCTTGCTGGCGCACGAGATGGGTGGCGAAGACTCTTTCCTGGAGGCCATGCGCCGCAGTGGAGCCCGTGCTGTCTGCCTTTACCCGGGGGCTCAGCACTTTGTCCTCGCTCGTTGGTGTGCGGGTCGTTTGCTGGATTTGCTGCAAGAGCGAAGGATTCCAGTCCTGTTGGAGAAAGAAGAGGTTTCTTGGGCCGAGCTATATGCCCTTGCATCCGATTGGCCTCTGCTGCGTATTGTCGTCCTGCGAACGGGTTACCGGATCCTCCGGCAGTGTTTGCCACTGCTGCAGAGCACAGAGCACGTCTACCTCGATATCTCGTACCTTGCCGATAATGAAGCTTTAGAGGTGATCTGCGCAGCTGTTGGCCCTGGCAGGCTTGTTTTCGGCACAGGAACGCCAAGGGTAGATGGAGCGGGCGCCGTCGCGCGGCTGGCGTACGCGGGGCTGGGCGAGCGAGAGAAGGAACTGATTGCAGTCGGGAACCTCGAAGCCCTGCTAGCGGGCGCAATGCTCGATTGAGGAGGGGCCTCATGGCAACGAATGCCATAGCACGAGCGATAGCTGCAGGCCACAGCCTTGCAAGCGTGGCAGAGGTGGTCGACATACACGGGCATGGCGGACCCTGGTATGATTTTTACGTGCCCAGCTCAGACTGCGAAAGCATGCTCCGGATGATGGACAGGCTTGGAGTGTCCGCCGTTGTTCTTGCCCCGCACCTTTCGGTTGGCCCGGCAGTCACTGAAGGCAATGATTTGGCCATAGAGTGGAGCCGGCGTTATCCTCGGCGCATATTTGGCTACGCCGTGCCATATCCACACCAGCCGCTGGAACTCATCAAGGCGGAGCTGAATAGAGCCCTTGATTCCGGCCTTGTGGCGATCAAGATCCACCCAAGCACTCACAACCAGCCAGTTTTGAGCGATCCCTACAGAGTGACTTGGGAGGTCGCGCGGGAACGCGGCACCTTCATTCTCAGCCACTCCTGGCACGGAGATTCGCGCTGCTCCCCGGCAGCCCTTGCCGAAATGGCCCA
The DNA here is from genome assembly GCA_028275325.1 of Anaerolineae bacterium. Lineage (GTDB taxonomy): Bacteria > Chloroflexota > Anaerolineae > DRVO01 > DRVO01 > JAPWUW01. The sequence goes on from JAPWUW010000035.1 coordinate 9,081, forward strand.
ACAGTTTCCAGAAGTGCCCGTTATCCTCGGCCATTCGGGCGGCGTTCCCGCCGGCTTTGAGGAGGCAATCGCTCTCGCTAAGAAGCAGCCAAACCTATATCTAGATACATGCGGGTCCTATGTGACCGGCGCCTGGGTTAGGCGGTTTGTGGCCGAGGTGGGTGCCGAGAGGGTCCTTTACGGTTCAGATATGCCGTTCATCGATCCGCGCTATAGCCTCGGGAAGGTGGGGCTTTCTGGCCTGACAGAAGAGGAGCTGCGGCAGGTCCTGGGCTTGAGTGCCAAGAAGCTTCTCACAAGCGCGGGGGCATGCCTTGCCTGAATAGTTCTTGCGGAGTGGGCCGATGAGCAAGCCGAAAGTCCTTCTTTACGAACCGATCCACGAAGAGGGCATGAAGGTCCTGCAGCAGTACGCACAGCCGTACCTTGCCTCAGGCTGCGATGAAGAGACAATTGTGCGCGAAGTCGCGCCAGCCCAAGGGATCATCATCCGAGCTGTGGGCAGCGTGACTGCGCGCATCATGGATGCGGCTCCGCAGCTGCGCGTCATCGGCCGGCATGGTGTCGGTGTCGACAATGTGGACATCGATGCTGCCACCGAAAGAGGAATATGGGTTGTTAATACGCCCGAGGCTGTGACGGAGCCAGTTGCGGAGCACGTCATTGGCATGATGGTCGCCATAGTAAAGGACTTTCTCCGCTGCGATCGCGCCGTCCGCTGCGGCAACTGGGCCTACCGCGAGACGGTGGCTGGCTTCAACCTGCGGGGAAAGACGCTGGGCGTTGTGGGCATGGGGCGGATTGGCTACCGCACTGCTGAGATCGCCCACCGCGGCCTTGGCATGAACATCCTTTACTACGATATACAGCCGAACGCTCGCGCTGAGAAGGAACTGCTGGCGCGCCGTTGCACCCTTGAGGAGGTGCTTCAGCAAAGTGACATCGTCACCCTGCACACGCCCTACTTGCCCAGCACGCACCACCTGATCGATGGCGAACGGCTGCGCCTTATGAAGAAAAGTGCCTACCTAATCAACGCAGCACGAGGAAAGGTCATCGACGAGCGGGCTCTGGTGCGCGCACTGCAGGAGGGCTGGATCGCTGGTGCAGCCTTGGATGTCTTCGAGCAGGAGCCACCTGACCCCGACAACCCGCTGCTGAAGCTCGATAACGTGCTGTTGACCCCGCATGTGGCTAGCTCGACCATTGAGGCCCTGATCGGCATGGCTCTGGTGGCGGAGGATATCGTGCGCGTGTTGCGAGGTGAGGAGCCGCGCAACCCAGTGAACAGGCCGCGTAAGCCCAGGCAGCAGTAGGCGCGTGCGTGGGGGCAGCCATGCGGCTGCCCCCATGTTTCGACCATCAATAGTTGGCCAGGTATTGCTCGATTTCCCAATCGCTTACATGAGTGCGATAGGCATCCCACTCGCGCCGTTTGGCATCCACCAGGCGGCTAAAAGTGTGGGTGCCAAGAGCCTCTTCGATGAGTGGATCTGCCTCGGCGGCCTCTATGGCTTCAGCTAGAGAGCCTGGCAGGGTCTCGACGTGGCGCTCTTCCAAGACCTGCTTGTCCAGATGATAAATGTCCTCCTCGATAGGCGCTGGTGGCTGCATTTTCTTCTGGATGCCATCAAGGCCTGCTGCCAGCATGACCGTGAAGGCCAGGTAAGGGTTGCAGCTTGGGTCCGGGCAGCGCAGCTCCACTCTGGTTGCCTGTGGGTTGTTCTTTGAAGTTTTGGGCACGCGTATAAGGGCCGAACGATTGGTGCGGCCCCAGCTGATGTAGACCGGTGCCTCATAGCCCGGTACGAGCCGCTTGTAGCTATTCACGAGCGGTGCCACGACTAGGCACATGGCGCGTGCGTGGTACAGCTGGCCGGCAATGAAGGATAACGCAACCTCCGACAGGCCATACTCGGAAGTGTCGTCGGTAAAGGCGTTGCGCCCATCGGCAAGCCGCATCAGGCTTTGATGTGTGTGCATCCCGGAGCCATTGACGCCGAAGATTGGTTTGGGCATGAACGTGGCATGCAAGCCGTTTTTCTTGGCCACGGACTTTAGTGCGTACTTGAAGGTGACGGCATTGTCCGCCGAGCGCAGGGCATTGGAGTAGCGGAAATCGATCTCGTGCTGGCCAGTGGCCACCTCGTGGTGACTGGCCTCCACCTCTATGCCCATGGCGCGCAGAGCGTTCACCATGTCCTTGCGGACGTGCACGGCCTGGTCGGTTGTGAGGTCGAAGTACCCGCCTCGATCGTGTGGGCGCAGAATGGGCCGGCCATCTTGATCCAGAGGGAACAGGAAAAACTCCAACTCTGGGCCGGTATTGTACACGTAGCCCATCGATTCGGCCCGAGCCAGCATCCGCTTGAGAAGGAACCGCGGATCGCCCTTGAACGGCTCGCCGTTGGGTCCGTAAACGTCGCAGATCAGGCGAGCTGTGCGAGTGCCCTGCAATTGGGACCATGGAACCAGCGAGAAGGTCTCTGGATCCGGCACAAGGTACATGTCGCTCTCGGCAATGCGCGCAAAGCCCTCGATGGAGGAGCCATCGAACCAGACACCGTTTTGCAGCGCGCCCGGCAGTTGATCCGCTGGTATGGTTACGGCTTTGACGATGCCCACAATGTCGGTGAACTGCAGATGGACGAAATCCACGCCCCATTGCCTAGCATTTGCCAGCACTTCAGCTCTCTTGGCATCCAGAGCATCCGACATGTATCAGCCTCCGGCGATGAATTTGACCGCAAAAAGGTGAAGGAGGCCTGGCGGCTTTCGCTGCCTTGGCCTCCTTCTCCGCGTGGCCCATTTTGTTGCGTCGCATATGACTGTAGCACCAGCAGAGTGAATGGGCAAGAACGGCCGCCAAGGCGCTTCTAGATCTTCTGCAGCCGCGCCAGGCTGGCCAGAAGGCGCTTGATGCCGACCTCATCGAAGGCAACAACCAGCTCAAGGTCAGCTCGGCCTGCTGGTTTGACTTCCACCACTGTACCGCGCCCGAAGTGAGGATGTGTCACCAGCTCGCCCGGAAAGAAACTCGCCTCGGGAGCCAAGGGTTGCGCTGATAGCGGCTGTGCTTGCAGCTCGCCATGCCTGCGTCGGCGTGGCGAGGCTCTCTCCGTTGTCGAGACGACTTCCACTGGCAGGTCCCGCAGGAAACGGCTGGGCTCGGCATAGCCGCCCTCTTGCCACGCGCGGCCACGGCCGCTGTAGAGGAGATAGAGCTTGCGCTGAGCCCGGGTCATACCCACATAAAAGAGCCGCCTTTCCTCGGCAAGCTGCTCCGGGTCGTCCAGGGAGCGAGAGTGCGGCAATATCCCTTCCTGCAGGCCCACGATGAAGACCACGGGAAACTCAAGGCCCTTGGCCATGTGCAGGGTGAGCAACACTGGTGCTTCCACTCGGTCCTCCAGCTCATCTATATCGGCAACCAGAGCAACCTCATCGAGGAACGCTGCCAGCGCTGTTGCACCTCTATCGCTGAAGTGTTCAGCGGCCACAGCCCGCAGCTCAGCGATGTTCTGCAGGCGTTCTTCCGCCTCTGGGCCACCCTGGTGCAGGTGAACCGCATAGCCAAAGTCGTTGAGCACGGCATCAATTGCCTCTGCGACTGTAAGCGAGGGCAGCCGGCTGAGGATTTGATCCCACACCCCGAGGAATCGCTCCAGGGGGCGCAGCATCCGGCTTCCGAGAGCCTCCCTGGCTGCAGGATCAGCCGTGACTTTTCTCAGGAGCGTCAACGGGCCAAGAGAGGCGTCCGCCGAAAGCTGGCGCAGCTTTTGCAGAGTTGCCTCGCCTATGCCGCGGGCAGGCACGTTGGCCACGCGCTCAAAGCTCAACCAGTCGCCCTCGCCGAGCAGCAGCCGCAGATAGGCCAGCACGTCCTTCACCTCGCGCCGCTGGTAAAAGCGAGTGCCCCCCACCAGGCGGTAGGGCATGCCGTGGCGGACGAACGCCTCCTCCAGCGCCCGAGATTGCGCATTCATGCGGTACATTACGGCAAAATCGCCAAGCTGGAAACCTTCCTGCTCGACAAGGCGCCGAATCTCGCCGACCACGAATTCGGCTTCCTCCTCTGGCGAACCAGCCTTGCGCACCTGAACCGGTTCGCCTCCAGACACTACAGCGCGCAACTTCTTTGGCACCCGGCCCCGGTTGCGGGCGATAACGGCAGCAGAAGCTTCCACAATTGTGTGCGTGGAACGGTAGTTAGTCTCTAGCAGGTAGGTGCGCAGGTCTGGGAAACACTCGCGCAGGCGGACAAGGTTACGGTAGTCAGCACCCCTCCAGCGGTAGATAGATTGGTCCTCGTCTCCAACGGCAAACAGATCTCCATCTGGCCAGGCCAGCAGGCGAATGAGCTCGTACTGGGGCAAGTTAGTGTCTTGGAATTCGTCCACCAGGATGTGCCGATAACGGGCGCGATAGCGGGAGGCGACCGCCTCGTGATCCCGGAAGAGTCGCAATGTGTAGATAAGCAGGTCGTCAAAGTCCAGTGCGTCAGCTTGGCCGAGCAGTTCCTGGTAGCGCTGGTAGGCCCTGGCAACTATCTCTTCCCAGTAGGAGCTGCGAGCGATATCTGAGGGGCCGAGCATCTCGCTTTTGGCGCGCGAGATGGCACTTGCCAGAGCGAGCGGTGAATAGCGGCGCGGGTCGAGATTGAGTTCCTTTAGAACGGCGCGCAAGACCTCCAGCTGGTCGTTTTGGTCGTAAATTACAAAGGTCTCCGGGATGCCGACATGACGAGCTTCCCGCCGCAGGATGCGGGTACAGACACTGTGAAAGGTGCCCATGGTAAGCTCGGCCACCTCGCTGCCAAGTATGCGTCGCAGCCGTTCCACCATTTCGCGAGCTGCCTTATTTGTGAACGTCACTGCCAGAATGGACCGGGGCGAGATGCCATGCTCGCGAACGAGGTAGGCTACGCGCGCCGTCAGCACCCGGGTCTTGCCGCTGCCCGGACCAGCCAAAACCAGGTTTGCACCAAGTGGCGCCGTTACGGCTCGGCGCTGCTCTTCATTGAGATCCACCAGTAAATCTATGGCCACCACACCCTCCTTACTTTCGCCAAACAGGTTATCACGCCGCAGGCACTACGGCTACCTCGAGCTGGCACCGACTGTGCCTCGGCGCGGGGAGATGCAGTGTGGCTTCGGGTGGGGGTTCCCGAGAGCAAGACTTGGAGGCGCCTTGAACCTGGCAGCGGCGGCTGTACAATAAGGACCAGACGTTTCAAGGAGGCCAGAGCTTGATCAAGCGTTCAGAGTATCAGCTGGCGAGGGCCAGAGCAATTGAATACCTGGAGCGAGCTGGCATTGTCCTCACCGCGCAGGAAAAAGAGCGGATAGAGGTGGCGGATTTCGGGTTGGGGCGGTTGCAGGAAATCGGCCTGGAGCTCATCACCTACGTGAACACCCAAAGGGTGTGTGCCAAGGAGCTTGTTCTGTTTCCCTGGCAACTGTGCCCTGAGCACCGACATCCACCGGTAGGCACACGGGAAGGTAAGGAGGAAACGTTCCGTTGTCGGTGGGGGGAGGTGTACCTGTACGTGCCTGGCCCTCGCTGTGAAAACCCACATGCCAGGGTGCCAGAGGACATCAGGCCATACCTTACGGTGTGGCATGAGGTGATATTGCGGCCTGGTGAGCAATACACTCTGGCACCCAACACATTGCATTGGTTTCAGGCAGGTCCCGAGGGAGCAATTGTCTCCGAGTTTTCCACCACCAGCACTGATGAGGCTGACATCTTCACTGACCCGCGCATCAGGCGGCAGACTGAGATCATTGAAGGTTGAAGACTAGGCTTGGGCTTTGTGCCTTTGGCGTGGGCTTCGCCACCCTGCTTGGCGAGGTGCAGGCCACCCGGCTCTTTTCGCTCGCGCAGGGCTATCACTTTGCATTCCTCGCTGTAGGGCTCGCGCTGCTTGGGCTGAGCGCAGGGAGCGTTTTGGCCGCTGCCTGGCCGCCCCAGCGTCGGGCTGCGATTGCCGCATCGAGTGTGGCAGCTGGTCTGGCCTACCCACTTTGCTTCCGCTTAGCCAATGCAATTCCTGTGGACTTGTACGCGGTGGCCTGGTCCACGCGCAATCTGTGCCTGCTGGCTGCAGCTGTGGCCGCAATGGTGATCCCATTCTTGCTCTCGGGGCTAGTTCTGGCGCGCTGTCTGCAGGCTGCTCGTGACAGGGCTGGGGCGGTCTACGCGGCAAACCTTGTTGGCTCGGCCGCAGGGGCGCTTGCGGCAGTGCTTTTGGCAGAGGGCAGGGGTCCGTTCACGCTGCTGGCGCTTGCTTGTGCTGCGCTAGGTGTGTTTGGGTTGTCGGTGCAGCTCAGGCTACTTG
>JAPWUW010000036.1 GCA_028275325.1 Anaerolineae bacterium
TCATCCACTGTCTTTGGGCGCGCGCCATAGCCCCAGCCTTTCTCGTCGGCTTGGCCCGGGTTCCACCAGATGCCGCCATACTCGCTCACCCAATATGGCTGGCCCTGCCATTCGGGCTCTTTTTCTGGTCGGTTGCGCCACGGTTCTCCTCCTGCGGCGAAGGCAGCGTAACGGGCAACAAAGGCCTCAGGGCCGATATCATGGGCGTAGTCGTGCACGTCCCACATATCCGTCTCAACGTGGACGTAACCGCTTGTGTCGATGCAGGGCCGGGTCGGGTCCAGTGCCTTGGTGAGGCGATAGACTGTGCGCAGGAGCTCCGGGTTTTGATCTGCCGGCGTCTCATTGAATGGACACCAGCCAATGATGCTCGGATGGCTGTAGTCGCGCGCGAGAACAGCCGGCCATTCGGCGAGCACGCGCTCCAGGGCCGCCGGATGCGAGTGGTCTAGGCCCCAACTGGGGAACTCCCCCCACACAAGGTAACCCAGGCGATCCGCCCAGTAGAGGAAGCGAGGCTCAAAAACCTTCTGGTGCAGCCGAGCCCCGTTGAACCCAAGCTTCAGGGCCAGGCGTATATCTCGCTGGAGTGCTTCGTCGCTGGGGGCGGTGTAGACGCCATCTGGGTAGTAGCCCTGATCCAGGACCAGCCTCATGAAAAGCGGCCGGCCGTTGAAGAGCAGCGCCCCTGCGCCGAGGGAGACAGCACGAAGCCCGAAATAGGATTGCACCCGGTCTACAACATCGTCATCGCAGTGTAGCTCTATGTCCAGGTCGTACAGGAACGGGTCCGCCGGGGACCAAGGGCGCACGTCGGTGAGCTGCACAAGGCAGTGGCCCCACGCGCCATCGCACAATGACTGGGCCTCGCCCACGAGCTCGCCCTCAGCGAAAGCTCGCACGCGCAGCCAGTAGTCAGCTGCATCTCCGTCGAAGCGCGCCTGGACAAGAACTGCGCCCTGGTGCAAAAGCGGTGTGAGCTGCACGGATGCTATGTACGTCTCGGGCACCGGCTCCAGCCAGACGGTCTGCCATATTCCCGTGGTGCGCGTGTACAGGCAGGCATAGGATTCGTACCGGTCAGATTGTTTCCCGCGCGGCTGCAGGCCGGAGCGCGTGTCGTCCTCGACATAAACTACGAGGCAGTTTTCTCCAGGCCTCAGGTATGCTGTCACATCCAGGGTGAAGGGCGTATATCCCCCGCGGTGGAAGCCGGCCTGTCTGCCATTGACATACACCCACGCATCGTAGTCGACCGCGCCAAAGTGCAGGAGGATGCGCTTATCCTCCCATGCGGGCGGAACCGCAAAGGTGCGGCGGTAGACCACGGCGGGCATGAAATCCCTATAGCCCACGCCCGAAAGGCTGCTCTCGGGGCAGAAAGGCACCAGTATTTCGCCCGCAAGGCGCTCGCGCTCAATCAGGCCGCGTTCGCGGCCGCTTCTGCCCGGGTCGAGCTCGAACTGCCACGGGCCATTGAGGTTGAGCCACTCCGGCCGAACCATCTGCGGGCGAGGGTACTCCGGTCTTGGCACTTGCATCTCCTGCATATGCGTACTCCTCCTCGGAATCAGAGCCCTGGCGGGGCGCTGCCACTGTGCACGATGCTGTCTCGAAAAGCATCAGCTAGTTTGGCTTGCCACTGAGGCTGCGCAGGTCAAAATCCCGCGCTGCATGGAAGCAGGCGATGATGTTCTCGATCGGCGTATCTGGTTGGATGACGTTGGACGGAAAGACGACGAGCCCGCCATTGTATCCGCAGTGACGGATCAGGTGCTCGACCTCGGCACGGACCTCTTCTGGAGTGCCGAAGGGCAGGGTGCGCTGGATGCTTACGCCCCCATGGATGGTGATGCGGTCCCCCCATCGGCGCTTCACTTCCACCGGGTCCATGCACTCCGGCTGCACTGGGTTGATGACGTTGAAACCTATCTCGATAAGGTCGTCCATGATTTCCATCACATTGCCATCGCTGTGAATAAAGAAGAAGACATCGGGCTTGATCTGCCGGCAATCCTCGATCAGCTTGGCTAGTCGCGGTTTGTCCACCTCTCGCCATGGTCTGGGGCCCATCATGAGCCGGTCCTGCATGGCGATGTCCCCCGTGATGGTGATCATGTCCACGCCGGCAGCTGCCATCCTCTTGGTCATTTCCCCATAAATGCCGTAAAGCCGATCGTAGATTGCCTCCAACAGGTCGCGGTTAGCGAGGTAATCGGCCAGGACGTTGTGCATGCCCCGCAGCTCCCAGGCCTGCTTGTAAGGGTTGGGAATGCCAGCGCTCACAAAGTGGCCCTCTTGCTGAAGCTCGCGCACGCGTGCCGCATACTCCGGCGGCTCCTCGATCTGGCTTGGGGATGGCCAAGGATACGCCTCGACGTCGGCAAGGCTTGGCGCATTTTCCAGGGGGCCGGAGATCCTTTGCTCGTACCAGCTGCCTTCGCCGAGGCGCCGACGCACGCCCCACTCGTCCTCGTACGTGCGCTCATCCAGCCACACCACTGGGCGGCCAGGCAGAGGGCCAGGCCTGAGTGTGGCACGAAGCTCGAACTGCGGGAACCGAAGGCGAGGGCTGAGGCTAGCCCAGCCCTCGATGCCCAGGAAGTGCAGAACCTCCTGCCAGGAATCCGTGCGCAAGTGCTCCTTGAGCCTCCTCTGAACCTCGTGGTGGAACCATCCATCGGTGGGCGTGCGGTCGGGAAGCTCGTGATTGAGCGTAGCGATGATGCGTTCCCTCGGGGTCATCGTGCGCGGCTCCTGGTTGGGCTCTGGCATGTACGCAATTCTAGCTGCCCGCCTTGCGCGGCGCCACGCCAGCAGAAGCCACCGCTCGCCACGGCGGGGCCCACGGGAAGGGCTGCACTTGCGTGAGCAACTGCTGGGGAGCCGGCCTGCTGACCCACGGGTCGCCGGCAAGGGCGAAGCGCCAGGGCGCGGAACGGGCTGGCTCGCCCACACGCAGGCCAACCCTGGGACCAACAAGGACTGCTGAATCGGGGAAGCGATCTCCAGCCTCGAGCCACAGCTCACGGCCCAGGCACAGGTCATGCCCGTACAGGCGGCGATCAATGGCCAGCGCATGGCAGAGCCTTGCCGGGCCGCTTGTCAAGCTGAGCTCGTCGTCCACACCTCGCAAGCGCTGCATAGTGCTCAAGCCTTCAAGGGGATGGATGGCGCGAACGAGCACAGCCCCGGCAATGCCATCCTCTTCCGTGACGACGTTGAAACAGTAGTGCACGCCGTATATGAAGTAGATGTATGCATAGCCCGGCGGGCCAAACATGACGGCAGTGCGGCGTGTGCGGCCCCGGTGGGCGTGGCAGCCTTCGTCATCTACGCCGCAATAGGCTTCCGTCTCGACGATGAAGCCACTGAGCCGCTCCCCACCCAGCTCCCGCACCAGCAACATGCCGAGGAGCTCGCGTGCCACCACTGGTGTGGGGCGGCCGTAGAACTCACGCGGCAGAATTGAGCGCGGGCGCATCGGTTCCCTACCTGGCCTTTCCCGGCGCTCGTGCAGCACGCCACTCCCGCAGGGCCTTCTTCGCCCTCAGCCAGTGCGCCCTGACGGCCTGAACAAGCGACGGCTCCACCGGGTGCGGGCTGTAGCGCGCTTCAACGAATGCTTGGGTGAGGAGCGCTATATCGGGGGCGGCCTCTGGCAGCTGAGAGGCCAGATTCTGCTCGTACTCGAAAGGGGTCTGGTGGGGCCGACGGGCAAGCCCTGCCCGAGCGGCCCGTTCCAGGAGCGATAGGTAGTAGTAATGGAGAAGCTCTCGTGGTGAGAGCTGAGCAAGCAGCCGCCGTTCCACCCGACGACCAGTTACCGCTGCAGCACGGCGACGCTGTGCGAGGCGTTGCGCTAGGGCACGGGAAACAAGTGCGCCGCGGCAGCGCAGCGCCGCAAGGAGGGATGCCACCAGCCGTGAGACAAGCTTGAGAAACCCGAAGGAAGCAAACCTTTCGTAAGCCCCCAGGTGTTGGCGAAGGAAATTGTAGAGCGCATAAGCCGCAATGAAGCACGCGACTGCCCACAGGAGTATAGTCTTCATCACCTCGAGGAAGGGGAAGCCTGAACCTTGCGATGGCGCAGCCTGGGGCTGCAGCCGCAACTGGGGCGGAGCCGCACCTGCTTGCCCACGCATGGAGCTTATCAGCCATTGAAGAGGGTAGAGCAGCATTCCCAGGAGGTACATGAGCACGTAGGCCAAGGTGACGAGCGCCGCCACAACTGCGTTGATGACGACTGCAGCCGCATCCAGAAGGCTCAGGGAGTAGTCGATGGGCAAAAGCAAGGCAATAACGAGGCAGATGAGCAGCAACCCCGCCACCATCAATGGCCAGCGCTTGCTGATGGCCGGGGAAACTTCCACTTTCTCCTGCTGCCAGCGGGTGTAAAGCAGAGTGAGCCGCCCCTCCGCGGCAAGAGCAAGCCCGGCCAAAAAGTATGCCAGTGCGGGCCACATCACCGCCCTTGCTGTGCCCCGCCGCACGTCAATGAGCATTGTTGGCGGCACCTGAGCCAAACCCGACAGTAACAGGACAAACACGCCGCCGGCAAGGTAGAGCGCAAGTATCCGCTGAAAGGCAGCCGTGTGCTGAACATGGCGGACTCGGCTGCCGACCCACAGGTCATACTCGCGAGAGGTGACAGGCGGGGCGACCTCCCCGGGCTGGTATTCAAGCTGCCCAAACCAGGCGATGAGGGCGGAGGCGGCACTCCAGAAAAGGAGGACGAGCGCTGAGCTGGCCACGGCTTCCGGGTCGAGCAGGCTGCCCAGGTGAACTGGGCCCGAAGGCAGGCCATTGAGAAGCCGGCGCAGAAGCTGCGTGGCGAGCAGCAAGACGATAGCCTCTGTCAGCCGGAAGCGCGTGCGGTCAGAACCCCTCAATTGCCTCCGCTCGGCAGCAGCGAGAGAAATGTAGGCCTCGAAGGGAATGAGCACCGCGACGATGCTCAGGTAGGAGCCGCGCCAGGCGGCGCCAGCAGCTCGAACCACCCCAGCGAAGCAAAGTGCCACGGCATAGAGCATGACACCCATGAGGACGAGGCGCCACCACATGCCGATCCTCAGGCGTATGATCTTGGTTTTGGGCTGCCCTTCCATCACAGCACTACCCTTGCTGCCTCCGCCGATTGCTGCATGCGCCTGACTATCGCGCCGGCTTGCTGCAGCTGGCGCACTGCAGTGCTGAGGTCGGCGTGGTAATCCACCAGCATAACGCTTACCGGGAAACCACTGCGGCGCAGGCGGATCACGTGCCCGACAAGCCCGGCCCCAGTGCCAGAGACGAAGAACAAAGCACAGCCCCATGGCAGCCGCAGTATGTGCCTCTCCAGGAAGGCACCGAAGGGGAGAGCTTCGTGGGCCTCAATTCTGCCGAGCAACTCAAGCACCAGCATGAGGTGACCCTGCCCGGAACGCAGCGGCAGGAATGACCCATGCGCATCTCCAGCTGCCAAGGGGTCAGCAGCATTCGTGCCAATGGCAAAGGATTGCCGCCTGCGGGCTAGCTCTACGGCCATGGTCGCAGCCACACTGATGGCAAGCTCAGTTGTCGTCACCGCGTGTGCGGCTTCGTAGTGGGCCCGCTCCATGTCCAGCAGGATCACCGTATCGAGCGAGATGACGGGGTCAAGTAGCTTGCTCTGCAGAGTACCCTGGCTGGCTGAGGCCTTCCAGTTGATGTGGCGGATGCTGTCGCCGGGCCGGTACTCACGCGAGCCAGCCACGCGGGCCGGGTCATGCTGCAAAGAGCCCGAGCGTGGCACTGTGGCATATGGCGAGTGTGCGGGCACAGCGAGCTGCTCGAGCGGCAGGATGCGCGGGTACACCGTGAGGTACGCCACCTCCCCTTCCGCTGAAGCCACTCCGCCAGTGCCCAAAATGTCGCCAGTGGTGAGGCGCAGCGGGCCCAACTCATACCGACCGCGCCGGCGGCAGTCTAGCTCGTAAGTAAACGAGGCACTCTCTCCAGGCCAGAGGCTGAGCGCCTTGCTGCGCACGGGAGGCTGGGCGAGCAGCGGCGGCAGTGTTTCCTGCACGTGAAGCCAGGCCACGGGCAGCGGGCCGCGGTTGCGCAACTCCACGCGCACGCGCGTGCGTTCGCCCCAGAAGGCATGCGCTGCGCCAAAGCGGCGCACAACGAGCTGCTTGAGGGCGCGACGGGACCAGGCGCGCGAGATGAAGTAGACCGCTGCGAAGACGTAGAACACGTAGAAAATGAAATCCACGCGCATCACCGCTGCGACTACAAAGAGGACGAAGACAAACGCGCCAAGATCCACTGGGCCTCACCCCCAGCTGAACGCCTGCCGGCCCTCAGCGCTGCTCAACAGGGACCGGCACGCGCGCCAGCACCTCGAGCAGGACGTCCGCTGCCGTGCGGCCGCGCAGCGCAGCTTCTGGCCGGACAATGAGGCGGTGCTCAAGGATAGCAGGCGCGAGCCTCTTAACATCATCCGGGATCACGTAATCGCGGCCTTGGATGGCAGCAAGCGCTTGAGCTCCTTTGAGCAGGGCAATGCTGCCTCTAGGGCTTGCGCCCACGGCGAGGGACGGCTCTTCTCTGGTGGCATGAACTATAGAGACGACATAGTCCACGACAGCATCATCGACATAAACATCCCATACTTGCCTTTCCAGCTCGGGAACGCGCGTGCCATCGACCACTGGCCCGATAGCGAAGATGGGGTGCTCGCGCTGCAGGCGCCTGAGCATACGCGCTTCCTCGGCTCGATCCGGGTAGCCGACGCTCAGCTTCAGGAAGAAGCGGTCAAGCTGCGCTTCTGGCAGCGGGAAGGTGCCTTCGTACTCGATGGGGTTCTGAGTTGCGAGTACGAGGAACGGCCGCAAGAGAGGGTAGGTCACCCCGTCCACCGTCACCTGGCCCTCGCCCATGGCCTCAAGCAGCGCCGACTGAGTGCGTGGGGTAGCACGGTTTATCTCATCGGCAAGGAGAATGTGGGAGAAAATCGGGCCCGGCCTGAACTCGAACTCTCCAGTGCGCTGGTTATAGATCGAGACGCCAGTGATGTCGTTGGGCAGCAGATCAGGAGTGCACTGGAGGCGCCTGAACGAGAGCCCAAGAGATGCGGCAACAGCCCGCGCGAGCATCGTCTTGCCGACCCCCGGCACGTCCTCAATCAGCACGTGCCCTTCACAAAGCAGAGCAACCAGGAGCTTCTCGACCACGCTCTCCTTGCCGACAATGACCTGGCTCACATTGTCTATGACGCGCCGTGCGAACTCCCGCAGCTCTTCCACCGCACCCCCTGAGGGCCACTCCCTTACTCGTGCCAACGAGTGATGTCAACAGGATTCTATGGTTGCCGCATCGAAGGGCGCAAGGGCTCCCGTAGTAGGGCATGGCGGTGTGCGAGCTGGCTACGCTAGGCGCCAGCGCTTATACTTTCAGAAAGCCTGTGCATCAGAAGGAGAGCCTAACTGGGAAAAGGCAAGAAGGAGGAGAAACACATCGAGGCGAGGCCGCGCTTCTGGGTGACCTTGCTATTGTTTATGGTTATGCTCGTCCTGGCTGGCCTTGGCCAGTGGGACATGGTACTTGCAGTGCTCATTGGCCTTGCCCTCGGCAACGTAGGGGCGTGGCTGCTTGGCTGGGATTGAGCGCGGTGTTTTCCTAGCGCAGCATGAGCGGGAGGTAGACGACGTAGGAATCTCCGGATGGGCTGGCAGTGGCCACTGCTAGCCCAACCTCGAGCGGCTCGCCAATGGGCTCGCGCGTTGTCTCGTCCACCAGCCTATATTGGTATAGCTGCCCAGGGGTTAGCTCCGTGTCGAAGAACCGGAACTCACCGCTCCCGGAGCTGCGCGTTACGGCAAAGAAGGGCTCGGAAGACCCAACCTTCCAGCGCTCGAGGACAAGCTCCGGAGCAGGGGTGCGTTCAACGCGCCAGTAGATCAGCGCTCCTCCCGGTTGTGGCCAGGCCGCAAAGCAGATCCCATCCGCAAGCCAGCCGTTGCCATCCGGGCAGCGGCTTTGCGCTGTTGCTGATCTCGTGGGGGCCAGGATCAGCATCGCAGCCAATGCCGCAAGACATGCTAACTGTAGGTGTACGTTAGTTCGCTTGAACAAGGCTCGCCCTCAAATGGTATCCACCGTTTCCAGCCGCCCATGCGGCTAGGCTACAGTATAGGGGCAGTCCATTAGAAAGGGCCGGCGGATTCATTAGAATTTGGTTAGAAGCGGCCTGTACCTCGGCAAGCTCTTCGGCTGGCCGGTGGCGCCCAACGAGGTGCGCAATTAGTGGCGGCTTGCCTCTCGCGTGGGGGTGCTGACCGGCAGCCGTGGCTGAACGATGGTTGCTCCTTAGCCCGATTACAGGTAGAATAGCAAGTAGAAGCGCGTGTGTGGTGTCATGATAACTTGGCAAAAGCGATCCCCTAGGTTGAGGCCTCGGCGCAAGAGTGGTGTTGCGTGACCTCCTGATGGTGTACAGGCTACAGCGCGAGGCAGTGCCGCTCTGTGCGGAGGCCTGGCTTGCAGCGCGGGCGGCCCCTCTGCAGCTGGCCGTGCATCAGTTGCTGGTGGCTGATGGAGCCCCTGTGGAAACGCGCGTGTTGCGCAAGCACGCTGGTGGTCGCTCCGGGTTTGTCCAGTTGCGGCTGCGACCGCCGCGGCGAGAGGTGGACTTGCTGTTCATCGCGCCGGCGTTGCGGGAGGATGGGGTCGATGCGCTGTGGGAGGAACTCCTTGCAGGAGTCGCGGCCTGGGCTGCTCAGCGGCAGGTATTGCGCGTGTATGCTGCTGTGCCGCTGGACGGGCCGGAAGAGGTTCTCTTTCGGCGCGTCGGTTACCAGCGCTACGCAGCGGAGCGCATTTACCAGCTCAGGGGTGAGCTGAAGAGCAACGGTGGACAGGCGCGAGACGAAGGGTTGTCAGTCCGTCCGGAGCGCCAGCGTGATGCCTGGGGGTTGAGGCAACTGCATGCAGCTGGCACCCCATTGAGGGTGCAGCAAGCTGAGGGGTTCGCAAATGGTGGTGCAGCCGGACGCTTCTGGCAGCGCCAGGTTTGGGGACGGGCGCAAGGTTTTGTGTGCGAGCAGGGAGACTTGCTCCACGGACATGCAGTGCTGTGCCAGGGGGCTGCCGGTTACTGGTTGCGCCTCATGGTGAGGGGCGAGCAGCCGGCTGTGGTGCGGGCGCTCCTTGCCGGCGCTCTGGCCGAGGTCAGCGCACCTAAGCAAGTGTACTGCGCGGTGCGCCATTATGAGCCCGCTTCGATCTCGGCTGCGCTGCTTGAGTGTGGTTTTGAGGTGGCAGGGGAGAATGCGCTCCTGGTGCGACATCTGGCGCTGCAAGTCCGGCCAGCATTGGAGGAGCTTACCTCCAGGCTGCAGGGGCTCGCTGGTGCGAGTTACAACCGCACACTGCGCGACGATGGCGAAGTTAGCCCGTGCCAGCCTGCTTGGCACAGGCATGGCTGTGGGCCGATACTCTGAAGAACACAGATAGCGATAGAGACGGTATGGCAGATTACAGGATTACAGATGATCTTGAGGCTTTGCTTGCTGTCCTGCCGCCGCGCATAGAGCAGGCATTGCGGGCTCTCGACGGCAGGGATGACCTGATCGAGGTGGTGATGGATTTGGGCCGTGTGCCTGAGGCCCGCTACTTCGGGCGAGAGGCGATACTCAGCGAGCAGGAAGTCACCGAAGAGGATATCGAGTACGTGCTGGCGCGCATCGGCGAGTTTACAGACGACAACCGGGCTGGAATAGAGCGGACTTTGCATCGCATCTCGGCCATTCGCAACCGGCACGGACGGATTGTCGGGCTGACAGCACGGGTTGGTCGTGCTGTTTACGGCACTATCGACATCATTGCCGACATTGTGCACAGCGGCAAAAGCATCCTGCTCTTAGGGCGGCCGGGCATAGGCAAGACAACGATGCTGCGGGAAGTGGCGCGCGTTCTGGCGGAGAAGAAACGCGTCATCATCGTTGACACGTCCAACGAGATCGGTGGCGACGGCGACATACCGCACCCAGCGATCGGGCGGGCAAGGCGGATGCAGGTGCCGAGGCCAACAATGCAGCACGCCGTGATGATTGAGGCCGTTGAGAACCACATGCCGGAGGTCATCGTCATCGATGAGATCGGCACTGAGCTTGAGGCGGCAGCGGCTCGGACCATAGCCGAGCGAGGCGTGCAGCTCGTGGGGACGGCACACGGCAATACTCTTGAGAACCTGATGTTGAACCCGACGCTCATGGATCTCGTCGGCGGCATTCAGAGCGTGACGCTCTCCGATGAGGAAGCCAGGCGCCGTGGCACCCAGAAGTCGATACTGGAGCGCAAGGCCCCACCCACCTTCGACGTGGTTGTGGAGATCAGGGACCGCAACCGGTTGGTGGTGCATCACGATGTGGCGGCGGCGGTCGATGCGATCTTGCGTGGGCGGCCGCTCACACCCGAGTTGCGCTACCGTGCCGAGGACGGCTCGATCCGCATTGAGCCCGCCCAGTTTGAGACTGAGGCGGAGATGCGCGCTAGCGCTGCAGCTGTGGCTGCGCCTTTGCGGGAGTTCATCCCCGAGCGGGTGAACCTGCCCAGCAACCAAGAAGTGGCGGTGTTCCTTTACGGCGTGAGCCACAATCGCTTCCGGGATGCGGCGCAGGCTCTGGGCGTCCCGGCCCGTATTGCCCGCGGCCTGGAGGAAGCGGATGCGCTGATGACACTGCGCAGCCACTACCGGCGGCACCCCCAGGCCATAGTGGAAGCGGAGCGGAGGGGTATCCCCACATACGTGCTGCGAGCCAACACAAGCGAGCAGATCCAGAGCTCGCTCGCCACTATATTCGACCTGCCGGTTCAGGAGCCCGATGAGCTAGCTGGCGCACTGAGCGAGACGCAAATGGCCATCAAGCGTGTCCTTGCTGGTGCGGACGCTGTTGA
The DNA here is from genome assembly GCA_028275325.1 of Anaerolineae bacterium. Lineage (GTDB taxonomy): Bacteria > Chloroflexota > Anaerolineae > DRVO01 > DRVO01 > JAPWUW01. Next base: position 10,921 of record JAPWUW010000036.1, read on the forward strand.
GCTTTCGCCGCAGAGGAGCGAGGTCCGCAAACAACAACACCTGATGGCGCGGGCGGCTAACCTGGTTTCCTACAGCCTGGGGAGCGAGCCCTATAGACGTGTGCGTATAGTGCGGCCACGGTAGGCCAGGGTGGCCAATGCGAGGGCTGTTCATCACCTTTGAGGGGCCTGAGGGTGGCGGTAAGACGACGCAGCTGGAGGCCCTCGCGAGCTGCTTGCGGGAAAAAGGGCTGGAACCCCTGTGTCTGCGCGAGCCAGGCAGCACAGCTCTCGGCGAGCGCATCCGTGGCTTGCTGCTAGAGGAGGAGGGCGTTATGCTCACACCGCGCGCCCAGGCATTGTTATTCTGCGCGGCGCGCGCCCAGCTCGTTGAAGAGCGAATCAAACCGGCCCTTGATGCTGGCCAGCTTGTGTTGTGCGACCGGTATGTGGATTCGACAATCGCCTACCAGGGCTATGGGCAGGGCCTGCCAATACCGGAGCTTGAGGCCATCAGCGCCTTCGCCACTTGTGGCCTGAAACCAGATCTAACAATCTGCCTCGACGTGCCCGCGGCTGTAGGGCTGCAACGCAAGCGTGGCCAGGGCGAGGGCAACCGCATGGAGAGCCAGGCACTGGCGTTTCATGAACGGGTCAGAGAGGGCTTCCTAGCGCTTGCGCGCGCGGAACCGAGCAGGTGGCTCGTTCTGGACGCGACTCAGGCTTTCGACACTGTGGCGGAAAAGATCCGAGCTGTGGTCGAAGCCAAGTTGAGGGAGGCGCAGAACACATGAAGCTGGTGATCAGCATAGTCAACAGCGATGATGCGCGTGGCTTGCTCGATCAGTTGATTGGTCGCGGGTTTCGTGCCACAGTGATCAGCACCACCGGTGGGTTCCTGCGCGAAGGCAACACCACTGTCTTCATCGGCACGGATGACGAGCGGGTAGACGAAGTGCTGCGCATTATCCGCCAGAGTTGCCACACCCGCGTTCAGTACGTGAGCCCTCTACCGCCCATAATGGAACCGGGTGAGCTCTACACACCGAACCCAATCGAGGTGCAGATCGGCGGGGCGACGGTTTTCGTCCTTGATGTGGAGCGCTTCGAGCACTACTAATAGCGATGGAGCGGCTTGCCCGCGGTAAAACTAGATGTCGCTGTCGTAGGCGTCGCCGCTCTCAAACGCCGAATCCTCGCCTCCGAGCTCAGGGAGAGAGCGTTCGATCTCCTCCGGAGACTCGCCTGCCTCAAGGCGGCTCACGATCTCCTCGAACTCGTCGCCGAGATCCTCGCCAACCTCGTTGCTCATGCGGCGCATCCAGCGCCCGAGGCTGCGTGGGTCGTTCTCGTCGAGATCTCCAAGCCCATCCTCCGCTAAGCTTTCAAGCCTGGATTCCTCAGAGCGGAGCACAGCAGCGCGGGAGATCAGGCGTTTCAGCCTTTCGCTCCCGCAGCGGGAGCACTTGAGACGGCTGCGCTCCATCTGCGCTAGCGAGCGCCACCAAATGGATACCTTTCGGCCACAATCTTCACATCGGTACTCGTACACGGGCATAGGCAGAGCCTCACGAAGCCAATGGTCAGGGGGCAAGGCATATGCACCGGCACTGCCTTGCTGCTGGCCCTTGTGCACGGAAAAGCTCGTTGCCGCACCAAGCTGTCCGCAGGCCGAGCACGTCCTTGGCGGGCACTCCAAGCAGGGATTGTTCGGGCCAGCTATGGGTGATTATAATGAGCCTGTAGCTCACAAACAAGCAGGGCATAAAGCGGCAGTGGCTGTTCTACTGGTGCACATGGGGTTTGGCACTTACTTGGCCGCCAACAGGGCGCTGGTGGTCCTGCGCCCTGGATCTGAGCCAGTGCGGCGGCTCCTCTTGGAAGCCGACAAGCGTGGCCAGCTCATAGATGCCACTTACGGTCGGCGGACGAAGGCTATCGTGGTGTTGGATACCGGACATGTGGTCCTTTGCGCGCTTCAGCCGGAGACCATTGCAAGCCGACTGCGCAGGCAGCTGGGTGAGGCGGACGATGGTGGAGAGTGAGGCAGTCGCGCTAGCTCATCTGGGCGTGCAGGGAGGGCACTTTTGCTGGTGCCCGCCGCCAGTGGTGCTGGTTCTGTCTGGCCCTTCTGGTGCTGGCAAGGATGCTATCATCAAGCAGTTTCTCCGGGAAGATCCCTCTTTCCATTTCGTCGTCACGGCAACTTCGCGGGCACCAAGGCCGGGGGAAGTGGATGGGGTAGATTATCACTTCTTGGCGCCGGATGAGTTTGAGAGGTTGCTTGCGCAGGGGCAGTTTCTGGAGCATGCCGTGGTCTATGGACAGCACAAGGGAGTGCCGCGGTGGGAGCTCGAGCGAGCGCTAGCTGCGGGGCGCAATGTGATCATGCGGGTGGACGTTCAGGGCGCAAGAACACTGCGTCGGGTTCTGGAAGGCGCGGTGTATGTCTTCGTGCTGGCTGAGAGCAGGGAAGAGCTCATGTGCCGGCTCGAAGAGCGCGGCAGCGATCAGGAGGAAGCGCTGGCTCGCCGGAGTGCGGAGGTTGGGGCGGAGCTTGAGGCGTTGCCCGAGTTTGATTATCTGCTGCTGAACCGCCGGGGCGAGTTGAGCGAGGCTGTGCGCAGGCTTCATTGCATTGTCGAGGCCGAGCGATGCCGCATCAACAGGCCTGCGCCCAGGATATGTCTACCCGAGCAAGGAGGCGAGCCAGCGAGCGCAGCGCCCGAGCGTGAGGAGGCACAGCAATGAAGGAGTTAGATCCGGCCAGTGTGAGGCCGGCGTTCTTTGCGGATGACCAATGGTACCCGTCGAGCGCAGCCGCGTTGAGGAGCACCATTCAATCCCTGCTTGCGGCCGCCAAGTACAGGGACTTAGGGCGGCCGCTGGGTCTCATCTGCCCGCACGCTGGATTGCGCTTTTCAGGTGCAGTGGCTGCTGAGGCTTACCGGCAGCTTGAGGGGCAGAGCTACGAGCTGGTGGCAGTGGTCTCGCCAGTGCACCGGCGGCTGGTAGGGCCTTATGCCGTCACGAGCTACCGGTACTACTCTACACCGCTTGGCCTTCTGCCCGTTGCGGAGTGGGCCGTGGCTGCCCTGGTGGATCGCTTGCCGGTTTCTAGGATTGGCCGGGATGAGGAGCACTCGCTGGAAATACAGCTTCCCTTCCTGCAGGTGGTGCTGGGTGAGTTCGAGCTCCTGCCGATCATGATGGGGGACCAAAGCGCGGAGTCCTGCCGCCTGTTGGCACAGGCTCTGGCGGAAGTGCTTCAGGGGCGTTCTGCCCTGGTGGTTGCAAGCAGCGACCTCAGCCACTTTCACCCATACGAGGTGGCTGTGCGGATTGATAGCCGCATAGCGGAAAGAGTGGCGAACTTCGACCCAGAGGGACTGGCTGCAGATCTTGCTGCTGGACGCGCGGAAGCTTGCGGCGGCGGCCCGATGGTGGCCACGATGCTCGCCTGCAAGGCTATGGGGGCCAAAAAGGCCTTCGTATTGCAGTACGCCAACTCTGGCGACGTCTGGCAGGATCGGACAAGCGTTGTCGGTTATTTGGCGGCCGCATTGGTTTAGGGCTTTCCCGGGGTTGCGGCAGCTTCGTGGACTGTGTTGAGGTTGCCGTCCCGATCCCTGCAGCCGCCGTGCCCGCTGCTCCGGGGCGGTGGGCCGGCAGCGTTGGGCTTGCTTACGCTGTCCCCGACGGCCTGCGCGAGAGGGTGCGTGCTGGGCAATGGGTCTGGGTGCCGCTGGGCTCGCGGGAATTGCCGGGGATAGTCCTCGGCCCGACCCAGCCGCCTCTCGGCCTGCCGCTGAAGCCCATTGTCGGCCTGGTGCTTGAGGAGCCTGTCCTCGACGAGGGCCAGATCGAGATAGCCCGTTGGATTAGCGAGCATTACCTCGAGCCGATCTACAAGTGCTTGCGGCTGTTCTTACCCCCTTCGGCTGTGCCGCGGGCAGAAGTGATGTACCAGCTCGTGGACGCAGCGCTGGCCAAAGGAGAGGCCCAGAGGGCTGTGGTGGCTGTGCTTGCTCGAGAGGGCGCGATGACGGCGCTTGCCCTGCAGAGCCGGCTACTGGAGCAGGGGCTGCGCGTGGATGCCAGGCGTGCGCTCGAGGGGCTTGTCCGCCGCCACGCGGTGGCACGTGTGCGCAGGATTACCCGTAGCCGAGGCTCCAGCCGCGCCGCAAGAAAGCTTTTCGTCGTGGGGACGCTAGAGGATGCGCTTGCCAAGCTTGCAATGGCGGCAGCAGCAAAGCCAGAGCAGAAAGCGCTGATGCTTCTTGCTGAGGCACAGCGCGAAGGGGACCCTTTTATAGGCCTCGAACTCCTGAGAGAGAAGGCGCGGTTGAGCGAGCGGCAGCTGAAAGGGCTCGTGTCTTCGGGCGTTGTGCAGCTGCTGCCGGAGGAGGTGGTCCTGCGGCCGGCTCATGGCGAGGTGCCAGGCACTGGCTTGTCTGCCCAGGCAGCGGCGCTGCTTGGCCGGCTGCAGGCGTTGGGGGA
>JAPWUW010000050.1 GCA_028275325.1 Anaerolineae bacterium
GCAGCCACGGGGTGCGCGGCCCCAATGTTGGTGCCGGGGGCCATGGCGGCGACATGCGCCGCAGTGGCGATGAAAAGCCCTGCGGAGGCCGCGCGCGCCCCCGGCGGCCAGATGTAGACGACGACCGGCACGGGCGAGCGCATGATGGCCTGCACGATGATGCGCATGGAGCTATCCAGCCCGCCGGGGGTGTCCAGCCGGAGGATGATGGCGGCAGCACCGCTGGCAGCGGCAGAGCCTATCTCCCGCTGCACGTAGCGCGCCACAATGGGGTCGATCACCCCCTCGACATCGAGCAGCACGACGGCCGCCCCCGCCGCCGGTGGCGCCGCCAAGACGGGGGCCGGCACGAGGAAGATAGCAGCTAGAAGCAGCACGAGGGCAACGGAGGAGGGAATGGCCCCCCGCCGGGGCCAAGCCTCAGCGGCCAATCTCTGCAAGCCTAACCAAATCCGCCAACGACCGCAGGACAAGCAACACCGCCAAACTCAATTGACAATTGCATTGTAACGGCTCCTTCCACGCAGTACAAGAAGCCGTCGCTTGCATGCTCGTGCTTTGAGGGGCGGGTGGGTGGGAATACCTCCTGAACTGCTGCAACGACCGCCAACGTGCGCTGGCAGCGACAGGGGCGGGTGGGTGGGGCTGATTGCTGCACTGTACCGATGGCCGCCGAGGCGCATTGGTACCGCGGCGTGCCACAATAGAAGCACAGCTTTGGCGGCCATCAAACCTAATAGGAGCCACACCGCAGCGTGACCACGGTTCGCTGGCGGCTAGCGGGCTCCGCCAGCGTCAGCACCTGTCAGTGCCAGTGCACCGCGGCCGCTGGTGGCCTGCTCGAGGGGCAAGTCTTTCCCACCAGCCCGCCCTGCGGTTTGGCTCGCCTTTTCAGGGGCAAGTCTTTCCCACCCGTTTTGCCGGCGCACCGGGCCATTCTTGACGCATGGTGCGATATATGGTAGTATGCCGACTACATTAGTAGGAGAAGCCATGCGGCTGAGCACACGGTTGCGTTATGGGGCGAGGGCGATGGTTGAGCTTGCCCGCTTGCAGGGCGGGGGCCCGGTGAGCGTTGGGCTCCTGGCGCGGCGGCAGGGGCTTTCGGCCAAGTACCTTGAGGGCCTGATGCGCTCGCTGCAGGCGGTGGGCCTTGTGCGCAGCCTGCGTGGGCCGCAGGGCGGCTACGTGCTGGCGCGCCCCGCCGCGCAGATCACGCTGCGGGATCTCTACGCGGCCCTGGAGGGGGGTGAGGGCTTGGTCCCCTGCACTTCTGACCCCAACCATTGCCCCAGGGCTGCCTCGTGCGCCATGCAGGAAGTCTGGGCATCCTTTGAGCGGGAGATGCTCAAGTACCTGGAGAGCATAACCCTCGCCCAGCTCGTGGAGCGGGCTGCAGCGCTCGAGCGCAGCCAGTCCCTGGATTATGTGATCTAGCTTGCTGTTTGGGCACTGCTGTTGCCAGCAGCGGCGCGGGGCAGCCGTTGCCCGGCTGGATTATAGGAAGGTGGAGGTGCAAGCAATGGCCAGGATCTACGAGGACATCACGCAGACGATCGGCAACACGCCTCTTGTGCGGCTCAACAGGGTGACGGCTGGCCTGAGGGCGACCGTTGTGGCAAAGCTTGAGTGCTTCAACCCGCTTTCGAGCGTCAAGGATCGCATTGGCGTGGCCATGATCGAGGCGGCGGAGAGGGCGGGGCTCATCAAGGAGGACACAATCATCCTGGAGCCAACCAGCGGCAACACCGGGATTGCGCTTGCCTTTGTCTGCGCCGCGCGTGGCTACCGCCTGACGCTTGTCATGCCGGAGACCTTCAGCGTGGAAAGGCGGCGCTTGCTGCGGGCGCTGGGGGCGGAGCTCATCCTGACCCCTGGTGCGGAGGGGATGCCGGGGGCAGTGCGCAAGGCGGAGGAACTTGCCGCCGCCGACCCGCGTTACTTTATCCCGCAGCAGTTCAAGAACCCCGCCAATCCGGAGATTCACCGCCGCACGACGGCGGAGGAGATCTGGCGCGATACCGATGGCCAGGTGGACATCGTGGTGGCTGGTGTTGGGACTGGCGGCACGATCACTGGTGTGGCGGAGGTCATCAAGGCGCGCAAGCCGACCTTCCGCGCTGTGGCGGTGGAGCCGGCGCGCTCGCCGGTGCTCTCGGGCGGGCAGCGGGGGCCGCACGGCATTCAGGGGATTGGCGCAGGGTTCATCCCGGAGGTCTTGCGGCTGGAGCTCATCGATGAGATAGTGCGGGTCCAGGATGAGGACGCCAAGCAGATGAGCCGGCGCCTGGCCAAGGAGGAAGGGATGCTGGTCGGCATTTCCTCTGGGGCGGCGGCCTGGGCGGCGCTGCAGGTGGCGGCGCGGCCTGAGAACGAGGGCAAGCTGATCGTTGTCATCCTGCCGGATACGGGCGAGCGCTATCTCAGCACCGACCTCTTCGAGGCCTGAGGAGGATGCCAGTTGGGAGAGCTTGAGAGGAAAGAGAACCGTCTGCGGGAGATCTTGCAGGGGCTGGGGAGCGCGCTCGTTGCCTTTTCGGGCGGGGTGGACAGCACCTATCTCCTGTACGCCGGCCTCGAGGCACTCGGGAGGGATAAGGTCCTTGCCGTGACGGCCGTTTCGGAGACCTACACGCCTTCAGAGCTCGAGGAGGCGCGGCGCCTGGCGGCCGCGCTCGGCGCGCGGCACCTCGTGGTGGAAACGAGCGAACTCGCTGACCCGCGCTTCTGCGCCAACCCGCCGGAGCGCTGCTACTTCTGCAAGGGGCACCTGGTGCAGAAGCTGAAAGACGTGGCAATGGAGCACGGGCTGGCATGTGTCCTGCACGGGGCAACGCTCGACGATTTGGGGGATTTTCGGCCCGGGATGCGTGCGGCCCAGGAGCTCGGGGCGCGAGCGCCCCTCCTTGAGGCGGGCCTGACGAAGGACGAGGTGCGTTCGCTCTCGCGGCTGGCTGGCCTGCCCACGTGGGATAAGCCCTCTATGGCCTGCCTTGCCTCCCGCTTCCCTTACGGCCAGGCAATCACGCCCGAAGGGCTGCGCCAGGTTGGGAAGGGAGAGGAATTCCTGCGCCGGGAGCTCGGCCTGCGCCAGGTGCGGCTGCGGCACCATGGAGCCATTGCCCGCCTGGAGGTGCCGCTTGAGGAGCTTGCGCGCCTGGTGCAGGAGCCGGCGCGCTCCAGGGTGGTGGCCCAGCTCAAATCCCTGGGCTTCACCTACGTGGCGCTGGATCTCGAGGGGTATCGCTCCGGCAGCATGAACGAGGCGCTGGGAGAGCTGGCAAAGGCGGCGGGCCAGCGCCAATGTGGGGCTTAGCCAGTGGGGAGGTGAAAGGCATGTCCGCAAATGCTTGGCGATTTGAGACCATGGTGATACACGGCGCTCAGGCGCCGCAGGAGTGGCAGGCGGCGACGCTTTCGCCCATTTACCAGACGGCCGCCCACCGCTTCGAGACGGCCGAGGAACTCTCGGAGGTTTTCGCCGGGCGCAAGCCGGGCTTCATTTACCAGCGGCTGCGCAACCCCACCAATGAGACCCTGGAGCGGCGGCTGGCATTGTTGGAAGGGGGCAAGGCGGCGGTCGTCACAAGCTCAGGGATGGCGGCCATTGCAAACGCTGTGCTCTCGATCTGCCGCGCGGGCGACGAGTTCGTCTCGGCCAATTCCCTTTTCATGTCCACCTACCTGCTCTTCACCAACGTGCTTGCCAAGTTCGGCGTGCAGGCGAGGTTGGTTGAGACGGCCGACCTGGATGCCTGGCGCGCTGCCGTGAACGAGAGGACGAAGCTTCTCTTTGTGGAGACGATTGGCAACCCGAAGCTCGATGTGCCGCGCATCCGCAGCCTGGCGGAGCTTGCCCATGCGCACAGCGCGCCGCTCATCGTGGACAACACGCTGGCCACGCCGTACCTTTTCCGGCCGATCGAGCACGGAGCGGATATTGTGGTGCATTCCACGACAAAGTACCTGAACGGGCATGGCTCGGCTGTGGGCGGGGTGGTGATAGATGCCGGCCGCTTCCCGTGGCCGGAGGAAAAGTACCCCGACTTCAAGCCCTTCAAGGAGCGGCGGGGGGAACTGGCCTTCATCGACAAGCTCTGGCGCGAGATCCACGTCAACATTGGCACGTGTCAGGCGCCTTTTCACTCCTACCTCACCCTCATCGGGCTGGACACGCTGGCCGTGCGCATGCAGAGGCACCTGGCCAATGCCATGCAGCTTGCCAGGTTCCTGAGCGGCCACCCGCGCGTGCGCTGGGTGAACTACCCGGGGCTGGAAACAAGCTCCGCGCATGCAGTGGCCCTGGAGCAGTTCGGCGGCAAGGGCTTTGGCGCACTGCTCACCTTTGGGCTGCAGGATGAGAGGGCCTGCTTTGAGCTCATCAGGCGCCTCAAGCTCGTCTACCACCTCGCCAACCTCGGGGATTGCAAGACGCTCATCATCCACCCCTGGTCCTCGCAGTACGTGGCCTTCACGGAAGAGGCCAAGCGCGCCAACGGGATCAGCCCGGAGCTGCTGCGCGTTTCGGTGGGGATAGAGGCCATCGAGGACATTATGGAGGATTTCGACCAGGCGCTGCGCCATTGCTGAGCAGCCGGCAGCGTAGCGCCGCAGCAAAAGCAGCCTCAGGAGGCACAACGTGGGCGAAGGCAGGCGTTTCGGCTTCAGCACGCGCCAGCTGCACTCTGGCCACACCCCGGATCCCGTCACGGGCAGCCGTGCTGTGCCCATCTACCAGACGACAAGCTACGTCTTCCGCGATACGCAACATGCGGCGGATCTCTTTGCGCTCAAGGAGCAGGGCTATATCTACACTCGCATCATGAACCCGACGACCGAGGTGCTGGAGCGGCGCCTGGCCGACCTGGAGGGCGGTGTGGGGGCCCTGGCGGCAAGCAGCGGCCACGCGGCGCAGGCGATGGCGATCCTCACGATCCTGGGCGCTGGCGACCACATCGTGAGCAGCAGCAAGCTTTACGGCGGCACGTACAACCAGTTCCGCCACACTTTCCGGCACCTGGGCATTGAGGTGAGCTTCGTCGACCCTGCCGAGCCGCAGAACTTCGCGCGCGCCATCAGGCCGAACACCAAGCTCCTCTACGGCGAGACCCTTGGCAACCCAGATATCAGCGTCTTCCCGTTCGCGGAAGTGGCGGCGATCGCCAGGGCGGAGGGGCTGCCTTTGATGATCGACAACACGCTGGCGACGCCGTACCTCTGCCGGCCGCTTGAGCTTGGCGCCAACATCGTTGTGCACAGCACGACGAAGTTCCTCTCCGGGCACGGCACGGCGATTGGCGGCATCATCGTCGATGGCGGCAACTTCAACTGGGCCAACGGCCGCTTCCGCAACTTCACGGAGCCGGACCCGAGCTACCACGGCCTGGTGTATGCCGAACTGGGGCCGGAGGCGTTCATCGTCAAGGCGAGGGTGCAGATGCTGCGCGACCTCGGCGCCTGCCAGGCGCCGTTCAACAGCTGGCTCACGCTCCAGGGCATCGAGACGCTGAGCCTGCGCATGGAAAAACACGTGGCCAATGCCATGCGGGTGGCCGAGTACCTCTTCCAGCACCCGAGTGTGGCTTGGGTCTCGTACCCGGGGCTCCCTTCGCACCCCGACCACGAGCGCTCGAAGCGGTACCTGCCCAAGGGGCCGGGCGCCGTGCTGGGCTTTGGCATCAAGGGCGGCGTGGCGGCAGGCCGGCGCTTTATCGAGAGCCTGCAGCTCGTGAGCCACCTGGCCAACGTTGGGGATGCCAAAAGCCTTGCCATCCACCCGGCAAGCACCACGCACAGCCAGCTCAGTGAGGATGAGATGCTCTCCGCAGGGGTGACGCCGGATTTCATCCGGCTGAGCGTCGGGCTTGAGGATGTCGAGGACATCATTTGGGATCTGGAGCAGGCGCTACAGAAAGCGGCCGGCTGAGCAGCGCTGAGCGCGGCGAGTCGGCTGTGGCGCCCGGACGGGTGGTCGTTGGCCTGAGCGGCGGTGTCGACAGCTCCCTGGCGGCGGCGCTGCTTGTGGAAGAGGGCTATACCGTCTGCGGCGTGATGCTGCGGCTGTGGGCGGAGCCGCGCGCTGGGGAGGACGAGGCCAACCGCTGCTGTGCGCCGGAGGCCATTGAGTCGGCCCGGCTTTTGGCGGCCAAGCTCGGCATCCCGTTCCAGCTGGTGGATGCCCGCGAGGAGTTTAGGCGCGCTGTGGTGGAGCCCTTTGTGGCCGAGTACGGCAGGGGCCGGACGCCGAACCCCTGCATTTGGTGCAACAAGGACGTGCGTTTCCGGCTGCTCCTGCGCCTGGCCGATGCCTATGGGGCAGAGCATGTGGCCACGGGCCACTACGCCAGGGCCCAGCGCGCTGCAGGAGGTGCCTGGCAGCTTTGGCGTGGCGTGGACCGGGACAAGGACCAATCCTACTTCCTCTACCGGCTTGGCCAGGAGGAGCTCGCTCGCGCCCTCTTTCCTTTGGGGCGGCTGCGCAAGCAGGAAGTGCGGCAGATGGCGCTGGCGCGCTCCCTGCCGGCAGCGCAGCGGGAGGAAAGCCAGGATCTGTGCTTTGTGGCAGAGGGGGATTACCGCCGCTTCCTGGCGCGGGCCGCGCCGGAGCTCCTGCGGCCCGGCCCGATCCTGGACCGCGCCGGGAGGGTGCTTGGGGAGCACCAGGGGCTGGCCGCCTACACGGTTGGGCAGCGCAGGGGCCTGCGCATTGCCGCCGGGCGGCCGCTTTACGTGCTCGAGCTGCGGCCGCAGGAGAATGCGCTCGTCGTCGGCCCCGAGGAGGAGCTGGGCGCAAGGGCATTGCTTGCGGTCGGCGTGCACTGGGTGGAAGGAGGGGTGCCCGGGGGGCCACTTCGCCTTGAGGTGCAGATCCGCTATCGGGCAAGACCGGCCCCGGCGCTCGTTGTGCCGCGGGGCGAGGAGGCCGCTTTCGTTTATTTCGAACGGCCACTGCGGGATATCACCCCGGGGCAGAGCGCCGTCTTCTACGAGGGCGAGCGCTGCCTTGGCGGGGGAGTGATCGAAAGGGCCTTGCGGGAGGAAGAGCTTGGTGGCTGTGGATGACCTTTCTCTTGCGATCGTGCAGGCTGCCACCCCATACGGGGGGCACCGGGTGCTCGTCCTGGCTGCCGAAATTGCCCTGGCGCAGCAGTTTGGGGTGAGCCGGCGGGAGGTGGAGGAGGCAGCGCTCCTTGCTGGCGTCGTGCCGCTGCGCTACTTGCGCAACATCGGCACGATCGGCCTGGAGGGGCAGCTCGCGCTCCTGCGTGCGGCGGTGGCGGTTGTGGGGCTCGGTGGGCTTGGCGGCTACGTCGTCGAGGGCCTTGCCCGGGTGGGGGTAGGCCGCCTCATCGTCGTCGATGGCGATCGCTTCGAGGAGCACAACCTCAACCGGCAGCTCCTGAGCCTGGAGGCGGTGCTCGGCCGGCCAAAGGCGGAGGTGGCAAAGGAGCGCGTCTTGCTTGTGAACGGGGCCGTCTCGGTGGAGGCGCACTTCTGCCGGCTGGATGAGGAGAACGGCCCGGCAATCCTTGGCGATGCTGCGGTTGTGGTGGATGCGCTCGATAACCTGCCGGATCGGCTGCGGCTGCAGACTCTGGCCGCCCGGCTTGGCAAGCCACTGGTGCACGGGGCCATCGCTGGCTTCTTGGGGCAGGTGACCACGATCTTCCCCGGTGCGCCGGGGCTTGCGGCGCTCTACGGGGAGAACCCGGCCCTGGAGCGGGGCATGGAAGAGCTCTTGGGCACGCCGCCGGCCACGCCGATGCTCGTGGCCGCCCTTGAAGTGCAGGAGACGGTGAAGCTCATCACAGGCAAGGGCAGGCCCCTCAGCAATGCCCTTTTGCTGCTGGACACGGAAAGCGGCGAGGCACACAGGCTGCAGCTCCTGTAAGCCCCTGGGCTCGCGCCGGGCCGCGGCGGCAAGGAGCCACGGGAGGGCGCACGCAAGCGCCCTCCCGCGCGCTGCCTCCTGGCTATTTGCTCCTTTCCCGCTCCAGGAAGCGCGGCACAACCCTCGCCCAGATCGGCAGGGCAATCGTTGCGGAGCTGGACGCACTCTCTTGAGCCACCCCCGCGGGGATTATGGCCAGGGGCGTGCCTGGCTGAGTGTGCCGGGAGTCCACCAGGGCCATGCCCACCTGCTCTCCCCCGATGGCGGTGCAGCTTGTCACATGGCCAACAAACTGGCCACGCTTGTTGTAAACTGGCTCCCCGCCGCGCAGCGGGCGGACGCCGCTCTCATCCACGCGGAAGCGGACGAGCTGGCGCTTGCTTGCCTGGGCGGCGCGCAGGGCGGGCTCCCGGCCCACGAAGAACGGCTTGTGGAACTTGACGTAGGCTCCAAAGCCGGCCTCGTGCGGGCTGATGCCTAGGGGGCCAGCAAGCTCGTGCCCGTAAAGGGGCAGCCCCGCTTCGGTGCGGGCGGCATCCCGCGCTGCAAGCCCACAGGGCCGGAGGCCATGCGGCTCCCCGGCAATGAGCAGTGCCCGCCAGAGCGCCACTGCATCGCTCGCTCCGACGAAGATCTCGTAGCCAAACTCCTCCCCGGTGTAGCCCGTGCGCGCAACGATGGCGTCCACGCCGGCCAGGCGCAGGCGCACAAGCTCCGTGCGGTGCAGGCGCGCCAGTTTCCTCCTTGCCGGCTCATTGGGCAGGAGCTCCTGCAGGATGCGCAGCGAGGCCGGCCCCTGCAGGGCAAGATCCAGGCACTGGGCGGCACCGGCCCCTGGGCTCTTGAGATCCGCGATGGTCGCCGTGACGGGGCTTACCTTTTCCGGCCGCTCCCGGTCGATGAGCACGCGGGCTTCGTTCACGGCATTGAGCCAGGCCCAGTCCTTGGCGGCGTTGGCGGCGTTCACCACCAGGAGGTAATCGCCGCCGTCGAGACGGTAGATCATAATGTCATCGAGGACCTGGCCGTCGGGATCCAGCAAGTAGGAGTACTGGGAGGTGCCGGGCTTGAGCTTGTGGACGAAGTTGGTGCTCACAAGGTCCAGGAACTGCATGGCATGCGGGCCGCTCACGAGGAAGATGCCCATATGGCCGACGTCGAAGAGCCCAGCTGCCTGGCGGACGGCGCGGTGCTCCTCGCTCACGCTCGTGTACCAGAGCGGCATCTCCCAGCCGGCAAACTCCGTGAAGCGCGCCCGCAGCCGGCAATGCTCCTCATAAAGCGGCGTGCGCTGGGGCGAAGCGTCTTTCTCGGGCTGCCACGCGAACTCCGGCGGCACTCCCCGCTCCAGCCGCGGCAGCGCGCTCTGTCCGATGAAGTAGGGCTTGGTGAGGTCGATGAGCTCCGGCTGCTCGCGCAGCGCCTGCGCTCCTGGCTCCCCGGGCTCGATGCGCGGGGGCTGGCAAGAGGCACGGAGGCGTTCGCCCTCGCAGACGAGCTCGGCCGGGCACTCGTCCTCATCCAAGTCCTTGACAATGACGGGCCCGGAGATCTTCTTGTGCAGATCCGCGTCGAAGAGCACGTAGCCATCGGAGAGGGAGCGCAGCCAGGCTTTGACGCGCTCGTGGCGGGCAGGGCTCGTGCACAGGAGAACGCGGTGCCCTTCCGGGCCATCCGGCAGCCGCAGCAGCACGGCAGCGTCCAGCACCCTGCCATCTGGCTCCAGGAGGAGGGTCGGGGCTGGAGCGGCCGTGGGCAGGGAGAAGACGTTTGTCGTCACCACCTCTTGCAGGTGGTCAAGTGCGCGGCTGCCGCTCACGAGGAGCAAGCCGCGCTTCTCGTGCGTCGCATTGGCGCGCAGGAAGAAGTAGTGGGGGTAGTCGCTCCCGCGTGGCCCAGGTTCCGCCCAGGCGCGCTCCGCAAGGGCGGCGACATCCGCCTTTACCTCTTCCAGCAGCTCGAGGGCGATCTTTCCGCGGGGCACGGGGCCGCGCAGCCCCTCGTAGGTGTAGGGCCGGATCCCCTTGAGCAGGCGGGCGATGCAATCGGCGATGATGTCCATCTCCTCCGGGCCCATCCCTCTCTGGGTAACCCATGGCGTCCCGAGGCGCACGCCGCTCCCCAGGGCGGTGGCGGTATCGCCAGGGATGGTATTCTTGTTGGCCACGAGCCCGGCAAGCTCCATGATGCGCACGGCAGGCTCCCCGCGCAGCTGCTCCTGCCCTGCCCCACCCAGCTTGCGCAGGTCTACGACGAGCAGGTGCGTGTCGGTGCCGCCGTAGGCCAGGGGGATGCCGCGCTTGACGAGGCTTTCGGCAAGCGCCTTGGCGTTCTGGACGACGCGCGCCATCATCTCGCGGAAGGCGCTGCTCTTTGCGATGTGGAAGGCGACGGCCATGGCGGCAAACTTGTTGGGGTGCGGGCCGCCCTGGGCGCCGGGGAAGACGGCGGCATCGATCTTGGCGGCAAGCGCCTCGTCGGCGGTGATGATGACGGCGCCGCGGGGGCCGCATATGGTCTTGTGGGTGGTGAAGGTGATGACGTCGGCATAGCCAACCGGGCTGGGGTAGACGCCAGCGGCCACGAGGCCTGCCGGGTGAGCGATGTCGGCCATGAGGTAGGCGCCGCAGGCATCGGCGATCTCGCGGAAGCGCCGCCAATCGGGTGCCCAGGGGTAGGAGGTGTAGCCGGCGATGATGAGCTTTGGCCGCACCTCCATCGCCTGGCGCAGGATGGCATCGTAGTCGAGCCTGCCATCCTGCCCGACCCCGTAGGAAGCGACCCTGTAGCGACGGCCGGAGATGTTGTAGATGCTGCCGTGCGTGAGGTGGCCGCCGGTGAAAAGATCCATCCCCATGAGGAGCTCACCGGGCTGAAGGAGGGCATCGTAAACGGCCAGGTTGGCCGCCGCACCGGAGAGGGGCTGTACGTTCACGAAAAGCTCTTCGGGTGGGACCATATCGTTGCCGAATAGGGCAGCGCAACGGCGCTGCGCCAGCGCCTCCACAAGGTTCACGTAGTCGGCGCCTTTGTAGAAGCGCCGGTCGCCCAGGCGCCGGTAGCTTGTGAGCTGTTTGTCGAAATCCAGGATCTCGGCTTCGTCGGCGAGCAGGAGGGAGCGCGGGGGGTACCCTTCGGCGTAAATGTTGTTGAAGACGCTCCCCAGCGCGGCGCGCACGGGTGCTGGCGCGATGCTCTCAGATGGGATGAGGATGATCCGGCGGGCCTGGCGCTCCTGCTCCAGAGCGATCAGGCGCGCCACGGCCGGATCCACCTCGGCAAGGTCAGCTCCAAAGAACTCTTCCCAGTAGTGCGACATACTCTCTCCTTAGCAACGGTCCAGAATATGAAAGCCGGCCGCAGCTTGGCGGCCGGCGCTGGCTGACGCCACAGTGATGGATGCTCGCAGGCAGCTCAATCCGCTGGCCCACCGCCGGCAATGGGCACGTGAATGACGACAGGCCTTGTCGCCTGCAGGCCCTGTTCGAGCGCGGCGGCCAGTTCCGCCGGGCTTTCGACGCGGATGCCTATGCAGCCGCAGGCCTCGGCAAGGCGCACGTAGTCGATGGGGCCGGTGCGGCTGCAGACAACGCCTTCCTCGCCGTAGGCCTGGCACTGGCCACTCACGACGATGCCCCAGGCGCAGTCATCGGCAAGCACGACGACGAAGGGCAGCTCATGCGCTGCCGCCCGCTCGAGCTCCGCAACGGTGAAGGTGAACGCGCCATCGCCTGAAAGGAGAATGATGGGCTTATCGGGGTAGGCGAGGCGCGCGCCCATGGCGCCTGGCAGCCCCCAGCCGACGACGGCGCTCGCGCCGCAGGTGAGCCAGGTGCTCGGGTAGCGGCGAGCGGCAAGGACCATGTGCGCCCACTGGCCAATGTTGCCGCCGTCGATGAGGAAGATCGTATCCGGCCGCAGGAAGGGCCGCAAAGCCTCGACGATGTGCCGCCCGGTCATTGGGCGGGGCGGTGGAGCTGGATCCAGGAGCCAGCGCTTGCGAAACTCCCGATCCCTCTCCTGCGCCTCAGCAAGCCATGGTGCAAACCCTGGCAGCCCCAGCCGCTCGCACTCGGCGGCAAGCTGCCTGAGGGCGCTGCGGGGATCGGCGAGGATGGCCACATCCGGCTCAACGCCCTGGCGCAGCTCCTCGGGAACGGCCGAAATGCGGATTATGCGCGCCTCGCGCTGGATAGTTGGCGGCTGGGCATAGCCAAGGCGGTAATCGACCTGCGCTCCGGCGATGATGACGAGGTCGGCAGCCGGCAGCAACGGTGCCTGCCCGCTTGCCGCCCCTATTACCCCCAGGAACCAATCCTGAGGTCCCTCGACAACGCCACGATCCCATATTGGCGTGACGACAGGGATACAGTAGCGGCCGGCAAGGGCAGCAAGCTCCGGGCCTGCCTGGGCGTAGAACAGGCCCGTTCCGGCGACGAGCACCGGCCGCTTGCTGCGCAGGAGCAGCTGGGCGGCATCCCGGATGAGATCCGGGTCGGCGGCTGCCCGCTGGGAGACGATGGCGCGCGGCTGCCGCAGCCAGCGGATTGAACCTTCGGGCACATCTGCCTCCAGCACGTTGAGTGGCACAGTGAGGTGGACGGGGCCAGGGCGGCCGGAGATGGCGCGGCCGATGGCCTCGTGCACGTAAAAGGGCAGGTTCTCCGGCCTTTCCACAAGGCGAGCGTACTTGCAGATGGGGCCCGCCAGGGCGATGTGATCCAGCTCCTGGAAGACGCCCTGATCGGCGTATTCCCGGCTGCTTGCCCCGCTGAGAAGGAGGAGGGGAGCGCCGTCGAAGTGGGCGTTGAGCACGCCAATGAGGGCGTTCGTGTGGCCGACAGCGCTGCTCACAGCGCAGAGGCCGAGCTTGCCCGTGAGCCTGGCATAGGCATCGGCAATGTAGGAAGCCGCCTGCTCGTTGCGCGTGTCCACGAGGCGCATGCCAGCCCGAGCTGCCTCGTAGAGTATGGGGTTGAGGCCGTTGCCGCAGAGCACGGCCATTTTGTCGACACCGGCATCCGTCAGGCAGCGGACGAGGATCTGCGCTCCTTTCATGGCCACCTCTCACCTGGAAACACCGGGCTCAAGCTCAAGCTTCACCCGATGCCCACTTGACGCTCCCGCCATTATAGCATGGCAGGCGCAGCGCATCCTGTTTATTGCTGCACGGCCTTCGTTCAGTTGCTGGGCGGGTGGGTGGGGCTTTTGCTTGAGCGATACACGACGAGCCAAGGTGCTTTGGCAGCGACAGCAAGGGGCGGGTGGGTGGGGCAGTTCCTCGAGTGCAACAAAGACGGCCAGCGTGCGTTGGCAGCTATACACGCCCCAACAATAGGGCAACGAGTGCGGCCAACAAGCGCTTTCGGGAAGCGCAGCTCGTTCCGCAAGTGGCACGGGGCGCCCGATGTCCTCAGCGCAAGAGTTATGGCTTGCCCTTGCCAAAGCGCCTCGGCCGCCGGTGCGGCGCTCGAGGGGCA
>JAPWUW010000037.1 GCA_028275325.1 Anaerolineae bacterium
ATAGAGGCAGCACTCCAGAAGGTCTTCGCCGTTGGCGATACGCCGGTGGATTACTTCAAGGAAGTGGCCGCTGAGGTCACAAGGGTGAACCGCGAGGACTAGCGCTGAAAAAATGGGGGAGGCCATGTGAGCATGGCCTCCCCGTTTTGGGTGAGGCAGAACGTGAGCGTAGCAGGAGCTTCAACCGCTGCACAGGCAATCGGCGCCGCCAGGAAGCGCCCGCGGGCGCTTTCCATGCGCGCCCGAGAGGAGATCGCCGGCTACCTTTGCATCATGCCGTGGCTCATTGGCTTTCTCATTTTCACGGCTGGCGCTATGCTCTTTTCTCTTGGCCTTGTCTTCTTCAAGACGGACTTGCTCACGGGGTTCAAGTGGGTGGGCCTTGGCAATATCCGCAAAATGGCCACCGACCCACTTTTCCACAAGAGCCTGGGCGTGACGTCCTACTACTCGTTTGCCACCGTCCCGCTGAGCCTGGCCATTGGGCTGCTCATCGCCCTCGGCCTCAACCAGAACCTCTTTGCCCAGGGCCTCTGGCGCACGCTTTACTACCTGCCCTCGGTGACCTCCGGCATCGCCGTGGCCATGCTGTGGATGTGGATCTTCCACCCCGATGTCGGCCTGCTGAACCAGGCCCTGCGCCTCATTGGCATTCAAGGGCCACGCTGGCTGTACTCTGAGCAGTGGGCAATCCCGGCTTTCATCATCATGGGCACTTGGGGAGCTGGTGGGAATATGCTCCTGTACCTGGCGGGGCTGCAAAGCATCCCGACGCACCTCTACGAAGCGGCCCGCATAGATGGGGCAGGCAGTATCCGCTGCTTCTTCAGCATCACCTTGCCCATGCTCTCGCCGACCATATTCTTCAACCTTGTCATGGGCATCATCGGCTCCTTCCAGGTCTTCACGCAGGCGCTCGTCATGACCCAGGGCGGGCCGAACAACGCCACGCTCACGATCATGCTTTACCTCTACCGGAAGGGGTTCGAACAGTTTCAGTTCGGCTACGCTTCGGCGATCGCCTGGGCTCTCTTCTGTATCATCCTCCTGCTCACATTGCTCGTCTTCCGCAGCTCGGCCCTCTGGGTCTACTACGAAGGAGAGGTGCGGAAGTGAGCGTGATCGCCCTCGCCCGGAGCAAGCGCCGCTTCACCTACTGGCGGGTCCTGCGTGCGCTCTATCGCCTCTTGCTGTTGCTGCTTGTGGCAGCGGGCTCCATCATCTTCATCATGCCCTTCGCGTGGATGGTCTCCACTTCCTTCAAGAGCAGCGATGAGGTGCTGCGCTTCCCGCCAGTGTGGATCCCCCAAACGCTGCACTTTGAGAACTACACCATCCCCTGGCACAGGCTCCCGTTCCCCACGTACTACAAGAACACGCTGATTGTCGTCATCTTCAACCTCATTGGCACTGTGCTCTCGAGCTCGATCGTCGCCTACGGCTTTGCGCGGCTGCGCTTCCGCGGCCGCTCCTGGCTCTTCCTGCTCGTCCTGAGCACGATGATGCTGCCCAGCCAGGTGACGCTCGTGCCCACCTATTATCTCTTCGCCAAGCTGGGCTGGGTGAATTCCTTGCGGCCACTCATCATCCCCGTCTATTTCGGCAGTGCCTTCAATATCTTCCTTCTGCGCCAGTTCTTCATGACCATCAGCACTGAGCTGGATGATGCCGCTAAGATAGATGGTTGCGGCTTCTTCTCCATCTACTGGCGGATCATACTGCCGCTTGCCCGCCCAGCACTTGGCGTCATAGCCATATTCCAGTTTACCTACGACTGGAACGACTTCTTCAACGCCCTTATCTACCTGAACAGCCCTAAGAACTTCACCATCGCGCTCGGCCTGCGCACGCTGCAATCCACGATGCTTTATACCCCGATGCAGCACATCATGGCCATGACGCTAGTTGCGATCCTTCCCGTCCTACTTGTCTTCGTCATAGCGCAGCGGTACTTCATCCAGGGCATCGTCATAACCGGCATAAAGGGGTAATGCGGCAATGTACGTCACGCTTCTTTTCGACGTCGAGGACCTCGTCGATCCGCGCAGCGACGACTCAGCGCTCTCGACTGCCCGCATCTTCAGCGAGGAAGGTGCCCCCGCCACCATGATGATCGTCGGCGAGAAGGTGCGCCTGTGGGAGGCCCGGGGGCGCTCGGATGTCATTGCCGCGATGAGGGAGCACGACTGCGGGTTGCACACGAACAGACACTCCATCCATCCCACCGTGGCCGAATACCTGGAGGGCAAGGGGTGGGAGGATGGCATCGAGGAGGTTGTGGCTCAGGAAGCTAGTGGCGTGGAGGCAATGGTGCGTGTTTTGGGGCGCGCTCCGTCCTGTTGGGGCCGTGGGGGTTCAACTTGGGGGCCACAGGTGGCGCCAGCTCTCAAACGCCTTGGCATACCTGCCATGGTCTACACGTTCACGCACCTCGGGAGCCGCCAGTTGCCCATGCACCGCTTCTGCGATTGCCTGTCCTACTACTGGTACTATGGCGGCTTCGACGAGGCGTTTTCTGATGCTGCCGCCTACGAGGCGGCAGCTGCGGCCGCAGCCGAGCACCTCGGCCAATGTGCTCGGGAGGGTGTGCCATGGGTGGGCCTATTCGTGTGCCACCCGACAAAGCTGCGCGCGAAGGCCTTCTGGGACGCGCTTAACTTCAGCCACGGTCTCAACACCCCACGAGAGTGCTGGCGCCTGCCCGAGTACCGCAGCGAGGCCGAGTGGGACAGAGCTCAAGCCAACCTCCGCCGCTTTGCCCGCATGCTGGCCAACATGCCCGGCGTGCAGCTGCGCACCATCGCTGAGATGAACCGCCTCGTGGCACCGGAACCTACCACGGTCAGCGCAGCAATACTGCGCGCGCAAGCCGAGCATGCGGCACGGGCTCCCCAGATAGATTGCACTGAGCCAGTGCTTTCCCCGGCCGAGCGGCTCTACCTATGGGCGCTTCTTTACCTCAACCCAGGTGCGGAGGCCATTACCTGGCGCTACGTTGAAGGGCCGACTCAGGAACCACCCGCCCTGCCAGGGGAACGCGTCCTCGAGCCGGCGCAGCTGCGCAGTGCCGCCCGCCAGCTGTGCGAGGAAGTGGGTAGAAGCGGTCGTCTGCCCGCCTCCCTTCTCTGTGGGCAATCCCAGATCGGCCCTGGCGCACTGTACCGCGCCCTGGCAGCTGCCTTGGCCGACCCCAGCAAGCCCGTCCGCGTGAGGCCAGGCCCAGAGGTTCCCCAGCTGGGAGAACAGCTCGCTCAGGAAGTGCGGCAGGGGATCCCAGGCTGGATGCACAAGCCGCAGCTGGATGTGAGCAGCCACGCCGCGCTCACCAGGCTCCAATCCTGGACCCTCAAGCCAGTGCAGCTCCTGGGCTGAACAGCGCTCGGCGGCGCAGCTTCGCCGCTAGCCCTTCAGCCCGGTGGTGACAACGCCGCGAAGTATGTGCCGCTGCCCCAGGAAGAAAAGGGCCACGAGCGGCAAGCAGTAGATGACGCAGGCCGCCAAAGTGGTGGTGATAAGCGGGTTGCCCTTCGGATCGAGATAAGCGGTGGAGAGCTTCACAGCAAGCGTCGTCTTGGCATCGCTCAGGTAGATGAGCGGCGTGAAGTAATCGCCCCACACCCAGCTGAAGTTGAAGATGGCCGAAGTGGCGATGACGGGCTTGGAGTTGGGCATGAAGATCTGCCAGAAGAGCCGCTGCATGCCGCAGCCATCCACCTCCGCCGCATCTTCGAGCTCCCGCGGGATCGTGGTGAAGAACTGCCGAAACATGAAAATGTGAAAGGGGCTGGCAGCGAGCCCCCAGAGCACCCATGGCCAGTATGTATCCGTGAGCCCAAGGCGGGAGAAGACGATGAACTGCGGGATGGTCATGACGATCCCGGGCACAATCAGCAGGGCGATCACCACCATGAAAAGCCTGTCCTTGCCCGGTGCTTCCAGGCGGGCGAAGCCAAAGCCCGACATGGCGCTCGTGCACACGGCAAGCGTCGTGAAGGTGACGCCGAGCAGGAAAGAGCGAGCGGCATACTTGCCGAACGGCACAAGCATCACGGCCTTGACGTAGTTGCCCCACTGCGGGGAGCGCGGCAGGATCTTGATAGGGTACGAGAGGTACTCGATCTCCTTCTTGAGAGACGTGATCACCAGCCACAAGATCGGCAGGCTGACAAGCAGCGTGACCACGACCAACACCAGGTAGGAAAGCCCGAACCGCATCAGCCGCCTAACGCTTTTTCGCCGCTTCACCTGCCCCTCCCCTCCTCGGCCAGCGCCTCGTAGTACACCCAGTACGAAGCGCTCCGGAACACAAGGACCGTGAGTGCCATGACCACAACGAACAGCACCCAGAGCAGCGCCACCCCGTAGCCAAATCGTTGGTAGGTGAAAAGCTGCCGGTAAGTGTGGATCATGTAGAGGTACACCGAGCGGGGCGTCACTGCCCCCTGGGCACCACTCGTGGTGAGCAATAGCGGGATGACAAACTGCTGGAAGGAACTGATGAGGGCCATCACAAGCTGGAAGAAGATGACCGGCGTCATCAGAGGGATAGTAATGTGGCGGAAGATGCGCCCGGTGCCTGCCCCGTCGATGCGCGCTGCCTCTATCAGCTCTTCGGGAATGCCCTGCAGCCCCGCAAGGAAGATCACCATCCCGCTGCCCAACCCAGACCACAGCGCAATGGCCGTCACCCCATAGAGCGCGTACTCCGAGAGCCATGGAATGGCCGTCCCCGGCTGAAAGACGCTCAGCAGCCCGTTTATCAGGCCGTAGTTCCGGTCCAAGATGATCTTCCATGCCCACACTGCCGCCACTGCCGGGATCACGCTTGGAAGGTAATAGAGCGTGCGGAATAGGCCTCGGCCGCGCACCTCCTGGTTCAATATGAGCGCAAGGGTGAAGGAACACACAAGCCATAACGGCGTATTGATCGCACTCCAAAGTAAGGTGCGGCCCAGGGCAAAGCGCGCATCGGCATCGGAGAGTATTCGCCGATAGTTGGCCAGGCCCAAGAATCGCAGGCTCGCCAAGTTCAGGCCATCGTAATTGGTGAGCGAGGTGAGAAAGCCAAGGATAAGCGGCACGACGGTGAGAACCACAAAGCCCAAGAGCCACGGTGCTATGAACGCGTAGAAGGCCAAGGTGCGTCGCGCCCGGCGCCTCCGAACCAACCGCCATCCGGCAATGGGGCGAGCCAGGGCACTTACAGCAACCATTGCTTCCCCTCCCAGTTTGGGCCGCCCAGGGGCGGAACGGGGGCGGCGCTCGCCGCCCCCAGCGATGCCATCCTACAGGATGCGGTCGATCCCCTCCTTGATCGCCGCGTTCACCTCTTCCTCGATGCTGGCAAGCATCTCCTCGAAGCTGATCTCCCCGCGCAAAGCGCGGTCAAGGTTCTTGCCCCAGGAATCGTAGACCGTGCTCTCGCCGATGAAGGGGTTGAACTGGAGCACCGCCTCGGCGTACTTCATTTCCTCTTGCAGGACCTTCTGCACCTGCTTCTGGAAATCCGTCTCCTGCGGCATGAGCCCATACAGGCTCTTCAGGCCAGGCACACCCCACCCGCTCTTGGCCCGCTCAATCGCCGGCTCCTTGCCGTTGTACCACTCGAAGACCTTCCACGCCGCCTGGGGGACCTTGGTTACGGCCGCCATAACCATGCCGGTGGCCGTCATTGTCGGGTCTCGACGCACCCCGGCCCAGGTCGGTGCCGGGAGCATTCGTACCTGCCCCCTTGTGACGTCGCTTCCGGCCATGGCACTGAACCAGTACCCGTACTGCAGCAGCGCCAAGGTCCCCTTCGTGAAGTCCTCACCGTTCCAGGAAGGGCTCGGGTTGAGCGGGTTGGCCACCAGGTTCTCCTTAGCAAGGTCGAAGTAGTACTTCACCACCTTCTTTGCCTCGTCGTTGCCGGTGAGGTTCATCTTGCTGAAGTCTTCGCTGTAGAGGCCCTGGCCCAGCTCGGCCAGCATGTTCATCCAGATGCGGTCCACCCACCAATCGCCGTAGCCGTAGCCCCACATGACGACGCGATCACCCTCGAAGCGCGCAAGCTGCTTGGCCAAGGAGTATATCTCCTCGTAAGTTATGGGTTTGGCGTCGTCCAGCAGCGGCAGCCCAGCATCGGCGAAGGCCTTGTCGTAGGCGAAGAGGGTGAAATCCGGAGACCAATCCTTCACCATGCCGTAGATCCTGCCCTTGCCAATCTCAAGGGGGCTATTGGCCTTGTAGTAGTCGTTGGCGGGGGCCAGATCCGCCGGCCTCAGGACTTCGCTCACCTCAAAGAACGGCGTGAGGTCATAGAGCATCTTGCGGGCAAGGTACTGCGGGATTGATGGCGCCTGAGTGCGCAAAAGGTCAGGCGGGTTCCCGGCAGCATACATGGCGAAGAAGCGCACGGCATCTGCATTCAGGAATTCGATCTCAATGCCTGGGTTGTCTTCCTCAAATTGCTTTTCCTGATCCTCAGTGAGCTCATGGCGGAAGTGCATTACGACAACAGTCCCGGCGGCAGCAGGCACTGTAGATGGCGGGGTGGCCTCCACCGGCATGGCGGTTGCACCAGCAGGGGCAACGGGTGTAGCCAGCGCGCAGCTGGTTAGCCCAACCCCAAGCGAAGCGATAGCTGAGGCCTGCAGGAGCGCACGCCTCGACCAGCGGCTTTCCAGATGCGAAATCATCTTGCACCTCCCACCAGCACGCGCTGCGAGCTTTACGCTCCAGCGCCATCTCAACCACTGCAGGATTGCCGCACGATCAGCTCCGGTTCCAGCAACACCTCCTTTCTCTCAGGATTGCGCCCCTCGACCGCGTCAATGAGGAGCCTCGCGGCAAGCTCGCCCACCTGCCGCATCGGCTGACGCACCGTGCTGAGTGGCGGGTTGCAGTAGGCAGCCACAGGAATGTCATCGAAGCCCACCACTGCGACGTCGTCGGGAACACGCCGGCCGCACTCCGCAAGCGCACGCATTGCCCCGATGGCCATGCAGTCATTGTGCGCGAATAGCCCGTCCAGGGCCGGCTCTTCCTCTAACAGAGCTTTCATGGCAGCGTAACCGCTCTCGTACGACCAATCCCCAAAGGCTATGATCCCTTCATCATAGGGGAGGCCGCCCTCTTCCAGGGCTGCACGGTAGCCCCGCCAGCGGTTCCGGGCGGAGAGCCAGTGCGGCGGGCCCGTGATCATGCCAATGCGGCGACGGCCTGCCCGCAACAGGCAGCCCGCCGCCAGGCGCCCGCCCAACTCGTTGTCCACATCCACAACAATCAGGCTCTCACCGGGCAAGCGGTAGGCAGTGCATACGCAGGGCACCCCCTGACGGATGAGGCTCGCGAGGTGGCGGCTGTCTGGCTCTGTGCTGGGCCTGGCGAAAAGCACGCCATCAACTTGCCTCTCCGAGAGCAGGCGCAAGTATTCCGGCTCATCGGCGGGGTTGCGCTCCGTGCTGCAGAGGAGGAAGAAGTAACCGTGGCGCCTCGCCTCAGCCTCGGCGCCAACTATGACTTGCGTGAAGAAATAGTCGCTGAAGTCAGCCGTGATAAGCCCCAGCGTGTTCGTCTTGTGCCGAACGAGGCTGCGCGCGATCTCGCTCGGGCGGTACCCAAGCTCCTGTATCACCGCAAGCACGCGCTCGCGCGTCCGCCCGCTCACCTCCCCCTTGCCATTGATGACGCGAGACACAGTCTGACGGGAAACGCCAGCCTTGCTCGCCACATCCTGAATTGTCACCCTCTTTGCGAAGCCCAAGCGCCACCGTCCGTTCCGTGAACGTTCCCGGGAACGCTCACAGCATACCACGTTGCGGAGGCAGGCAACTCCCGGCGTCTCCTAGGTGGGGCAACCGGGGTTCTTGTCGTTCCTGCCCTGCTGCGCTAACATGGGCCTGCCTGCGCAGCCGTTCATGCCGTCTGTCGCAGGCGCCCTTTAGCCCGAGCTACAGGAGAGCAAGTTGAAGAGGCAGTTGGTTGCACTGGCCCTGCTGGGCTGGCTGCTTGCAGCCTGGCGTTTCCCGGGGGCGGGTGTTGTTCCGGACGCAGGTGCTATCGCAGCCCAAGCTACCACCACTCGCACTCCAACGCCTGCCGCAAACCCCAGTGGGAGCGATTACTTCGTATACGTGGTGCAGAAGGGGGATTATCTTTCCGCCATTGCCAAGCGCTTCGGCGTGAGCGTGCGCCACGTCGTCGAGCTCAACGCGCTGGCTGACCCAAATCGCCTTGTCGTGGGCATGGAGCTCAAGATCCCCACCCGCTACCGCGTGGAGCCTGGGGACACCGTGGCAAGCATCGCTCGCCGTTTCGGCATAACGGTCGAGGAGCTACTGCGTGCCAACCGCTTGAGCCAGGGTGCGAGCCTGGCCGTGGGCCAGCTCCTCGTTATCCCGGGCGTCGAGCAGCCCGGCGCGGCGCCCAGCTCAGGCGCCTCGCCCTCTCAGGTGCCCACGGCTACGCCAGTCCCCACCCGGGCCCCAACCGCTGTTCCCACCGCGACCCCGACCCGAACGCCGGTGCCGACAACGCTTCCAACCCCCACACGCGCACCATCTGCCACTCCCTCCCCGACTGCCACTGCGCCGTCCCTCACGCCCACAGCGCCGCCGGACGAGGCGGTCGCGCAAATGATGTTGCAGGCACTGCAGCCGTACGGGGCCGAGGAAGTGCGCGTGAGTGGGGGCCGCGAGGAGGGGGCAAGGCGCACCGCAGTTGTCTACCTGCGCGTGAAGGGGGATGCCAGCACCAGTACCAACCTCAGCGAGCCGCTCAGCGCCGTTTTCATCGTTGCCTACACCGCTTCCACCACCCCTGAGATCGGCGCCCGCTTCAATAACGTCGCCGTCGTGCTCTATGCTGCCGAGGAAAAGAGCCCCGCGGCCGTCGTTGTTGTCGGCATGGAGGACATCGCCGCTCGGCTCAAGGGAGAGATCTCAAGCGCCGAGTTCCTGCGCCGCTGGGTGACCGTGGGCCTAACGCGCTAGGGCCATTTTGGCCCGTTCAGGAGCTCCCGGGGGTGCTGCTCGCTTGCTCAGCCACAAGCAAGCCCCTATACTGAGGCTATGTCCAGACAGTTAGGCCGCGGGAAGGCCCATGCAAAGGCCATTTTGCTCGGCGAGCACGCAGTAGTCTACGGGCACCCGGCAATCGCGGTGCCTGTCCTGTCACTGCAAGCCTGGGCAGAAGCGCGTTTCGACCCTTCGCTGGACGATATCATCATTGAGCTTCCGCACAACGGCCGCGCCTATTCCCTCCAGAGGGATCCGCAGCAGCCGCTGGTGCAGGCGGCAGCCCTTATCCTGCAGCACCTTGGCGCCACAGCGAGCAACCTGCGCATCCGGCTGCGCTCTCAGATCCCTGCCGCGTCCGGGCTTGGCAGCAGCGCTGCCGTAGCTGCTGCGCTCATTCGTGCCGTAAGCAACCTTTTCGATGCGAAACTGCGCCCCGCCACCCTTTCGGAGCTCGTCTTCCAGGTGGAGCAAGTCCAACACGGCACGCCAAGCGGCATCGACAACACCGTGATAGCCTTCGAGCGCCCGGTGTACTTCCGCAAAGGCCAGCCGCCGTGTTTCCTCCCGCTCCCTGTGCCCCTTCACCTCGTCCTGGCAGATAGCGGCCGCCCCAGCCTGACGCGCGAGTCAGTTGCTGCCGTAAGGGAGCAGAGGGAGCAGGATCCAGCGCACGTAGATGCGGTTCTTTCCTGCCTCGGCGCCCTCGCAGAGGAGGGCCGCCAGGCGCTTGAGCAGGGCGACCTCGTTGCCCTCGGGCGCTGCCTTTCGGCCGCGCATGAGCTGCTTGCCGCGATCCAGGTGAGCAACGAGAGCCTTGACAGGCTAGTTGCTGCTGCCCTAGAAGCAGGGGCCTTGGGGGCGAAGCTGACTGGCGGCGGCCGTGGCGGGCACGTCATCGCGCTTGTAGAGCCGGAAAGCGCCGAGCCAGTCGTGGAAGCGCTGCGAAGCGCAGGCGCAGCGCGCGCCACGCTTTGCCGCATTGGCCGAGGCTGCCGGGTCCAGTAGAAGAGCAGAGCCTGGCAGGCCTCCGGGCCGGGAGGGCTTGGAGTTGCACATCGTCGTCGCCATCACTGGCGCCTCTGGAGCGCCCATCGCCGTGCGGCTCCTCGGGGCTCTGGCGGAGGAGCATGAAGTCTCGCTCGTTCTTTCAGAGCAGGGCAGGCGAGTTTTGGCCCTGGAGGTGCCTGGAGCAAGCCTACCGGCGGCAAGGCACTACGAGGCAAGAGAGCTTTCGGCTCCCATCGCGAGTTCTTCGCGCGCCCCGGATGCAATGGTCATCTGCCCCTGCAGCATGCGCACAGCGGCGGCAGTCGCACATGGCCTGAGCGACAACCTCGTCACCCGCTGCGCCGAGAACATGCTGCGGCTGCGCCGGCCACTTGTCCTTGTGCCCAGGGAAACACCCCTTTCGGCCGCCGCGCTGCACAACCTGGCCAGGCTCGCCTCCTGGGGTGCCTTCATCGTCATGCCAGTGCTCACCTACTATTTTCAGCCACGCTCTCTGGATGACATGGCCGATTTCGTCGTCGGCAAAGTGCTCGATTGCCTTGGGCTGCCCCATCGCCTCTACAGGCGCTGGGCGGAGGAAGAAAGCGGTGACAATACGGCAGTTCCTGGATCAAGATAAAGAATTGGTCCGCATCGATGCGCCAGTGAGCAGCCAGCTGGAGGCGGCAGGCATCTTGGCCGCCCTCGATGGCAAGCCCGTCCTCCTCACCAACGTCGATGGCGGTTGGCGTGTCCTATCCGGCCTCTGTGCAAGCCGCGAGCGCATCGCCCGCTGCCTGGGCGTGAGCAGCACCGACCTGCTGCTGGTTCTGGCACAGGCCATGGATACGCCAGCCCCCCCACCGCTTGTCCCGTCCGCCCCCTGCCAGGAGGTGGTGATGGAGCCGCCGGATCTCAGGGAGCTGCCCATCCTCAAGCACCTGGAAGGGGATGGTGGCCCCTACATAACGGCCGGCGTCGCCATCATTGAGGACCCCGAGTATGGCCGCAATGCCTGCTTCCATCGGCTGATGGTCATCGGGCCGCGGGAGATGGTCGCGCGCGTGGTGGAAGGGCGCGGCACGCACACCGCCTGGAGCCGAACCAGGGCGGATCTGCCCATCGCCATCGCCATCGGCGCGCCACTTTCGGTGCTGCTGGCTGCGGCTATGAGCCCACCCAAGGGCGTCGATGAACTCGCTATCGCTCACACCATTTCCCCCATAGAGCTTGTGCCCTGCCGGACCGTGCCGCTTGCTGTCCCCGCCCAGGCGGAGATCGTCATCGAGGGCCGGCTAACACATCGCCTGGCTCCTGAGGGTCCCTTTATCGACCTCACGGAGACCTGGGATATCGTGCGCGATCAGCCAGTGCTCGAGGTCGATTGCATCACGCACCGGCGCGATGCCATATACCACGCTGTGCTCCCCGGCAAGAGCGAGCACAAGACCCTCATGGGGTTGCCCCGCGAGCCGGGCATCCTCCGGGCGGTTGCCCAAGTGTGCGAGGTGCTGGATGCCAAGCTCACGCAAGGGGGAATGTCCTGGCTTCATGCCGTCGTGAAGATCCGCAAGCGGCATCCAGAGGACGGCCCCCGAGCTATCCGCGCCGCGATGGAAGGCCACCCATCCCTCAAGATGGTGATTGTCGTCGATGAGGACATAGATATACAGGACTGGCGGCAGGTGGAATGGGCAGTCGCGACGCGCGTTCAGGCGGGGCGCGATGTCTACATCTACACAGGCTTGCCCTCAAGCTCGCTCGACCCTTCAGCACGCCAGGTGCCAGGCCAGCGAGCCACCTCCGATAAGGTCGGCGTGGATGCCACCATCCCCTGGCCAGCGGAGGCGAGCGAGGAGGCCATTGCCGCCGTAAAGCAGCGCTTCCGCCGCGTTTCTTACCCCAAGGTCAACCTCAGCCAGTACCTCAAGCCTACCCCTTGAGGCCAGTGACGGTTATGCCTTCGATGAAGCTGCGCTGCGCCAGGAAGAAAATGATGATCACCGGCAGTATCATCATCGTGCTCGCCGCCATCATGTAGGGCCAGACGAGCTTCTCCTGAAAGCTCGCGCGCAGGGACTGCAGGCCCAAAGCCAGCGGGAACATGTCCTCCCGGCTCAGGTAGATGAGCGGACCCAGGTAATCGTTCCAGGCGCCCATGAACTGGAATAGCCCCACCACCGCGAGCGCCGGCTTAGAAAGGGGCAGAATGATGCGCAAGAGAATTCGCCCCTCCGAACAACCATCCACCCGCGCCGCATCCGAAAGCTCTTCCGGGATCGTCGCGAAAAACTGCCGCAAGAGGAATATATAGTATGCATTGCCAAAAAAGGCCGGCACCACAAGCGGCAGATAGGTGTTGATCCAACCGAGCGTCTTGAAAGTTATGTAGAGCGGGATCATCGTCACCTGGTATGGGATCATCATCGTGGCCAGGCAAAGGAAAAAGAGGGCATCGCGCCCTGGCCAGCGCAGCCTGGCGAAGCTGTAGGCCACCAGCGAGCAGGAGATAAGCACACCGGCCGCAGTTGGCAGCGCATACCGGAGCGTGTTCAGGAAGTACATGCCCATAGGGCGCCGCGTGAAGATCTCCACATAGTTGGCCGGCCGGATCGGGTGTGGGATCCAGATGGGTGGCACCCGGTAGACCTGTGGGTCGTCCTTGAGCGAGGTGGAAAGCATCCAGAGAAGGGGTGCCGCGAAGACCAGGCTCATCAGGGTCACGAAAACGTAAAGCGCAGTGCGGCTGATAATGCGGCGGATGAGGTAGGCGCGAGTATGGGCTGCGCGCCTGCCAACTCTCAGCTCCCTTGCCAAGACCTGAGCCACGAGACCAACACTCCGTATGCCTTTCTCAGAGCGCCTCTCCGCCGTAGTAGACCCAGCGGGCGGAACTGCGCATGAGGGCGATCGTGCAGCTCACAACGATGACAAAGAGCCCCCAGGCCAGCGCCGAAGCGTAGCCCATCTTGAAGTAGCGGAAGGCGTTCCGGTAGAGATACATGCTGTAGAACTCGGTGGCATTGTTGGGGCCGCCCTGGGTGAGCAGCCAGCCCAAGGTGAAGTACTGGAACATGCCAATGAGGCCGGTGATGGCCACAAACAGGATGGAAGGCGTGCACATCGGCACCGTCACATGCCAGAAGCGGTTCCAGCCGTTCGCTCCATCGACCACAGCCGCGTCGTACAGCGTGCGCGGCACGTCCTGCAGCGCGGCGAGGAAAATGACAATGGCCGTGCCTTGCGCCCAACAATGGATGATCACCAAGGAGGGTTTGGCGAGTGCGGGCGATGAAAGCCAGGGGATCGTCGCCAGGCCCCAGGACTTAAGCACGGAGTTGATAAGCCCGTAGCGCGGGTTGTAGACCCACCGCCACACCTCCGCTGAGGCCACTGCCGGCAGGATTGCCGGCAGGTAAAAGATGGTGCGGAAAACGGGCCTGGCCTTCATATCCGTGTTCAGCAAGTTCGCCAAAAGGAAAGCGATCACCAGCCCCGAGGGGACCCCCACTACCACGAACCAGACGGTGTTGCCCAGCACGATGCGAAAGAGGCTGTCGGAAAAGAGCATGAACCTGAAGTTCTCAAGGCCGATGAACCGCGGGGGCCGCAGCACATCGTAACTCGTCAGGCTGTAGTAGAGGGAGGCCACCATCGGGTAGGCAGTAAAGGCGAGGAACCCAAGCACCCAGGGCGAGGCAAATAGAAGCCCCTGCCCCAAGGCCGCAAGCTGCTTGCGCCCACGCCTCTTTGCTGCTCCCCCCACAGATTCTCCCCTCCAGACTTACCGCTTCGGCTGGGGGCCAGCCTGCACTGGCCCCCAGCTCGCGCACTAGATCAGGCGAAGAGCTCCGGGAACTGGCGCCGCAGCTCCTCCGTGCAGGTCTTTTGCATCTGCGCGGCCGCCTCCTCAGGCGTTATCTCCCCGTAGTTCACCGCATCCCAGGTCATGGAGATCTGCTGGCCCACAAAGTTGCAGATCGGGTCCAGAGGGCAGGGCTTGAGCTCGTCCGCCTCCTTCACCGAGTTCAGGAAGAACTCCAGCCCCGGGTACGGGCTCGGGTCGACCGTCGCCAGCCACGAGAGCCTCGGCCCAAGCCAGCCGGTAGTCTTCAGAATGATGTTCATCGACTCCGGCGTGGTGAAGAACTCAATGAGCATGAACCCTTCCTTTGGATGCTTGGCTCCCTTGGGGATCGTCGCCGGGTGCCCGCCGACATTCTGGAACTTGATGCCCCGCCGCTCCGAGGAGTTCGGAGCCCAGGTGAAGGCATAGCGCTTGTCTGGCGCCGAGTGCACAAGCTCACCCGGCGTCCAGTACCCGTTGAGCACCATGCCCTCAACCCCAGCCGGGAAGCTCGCCGTCGGGCTTTGCGTCCAGGTACCGTAGCTCGAGCGGTAGCCCTCGATCTTCTCCACCCCCACCGAGTCGTAGAACTTCTTGATCGTATAGAGAGAGGCGATGTACTTGTCGTTATCCCAGTTGTAGGCTAGCTTCTCCCCATCCCAGTACTCAAAGCCAAAGGCATCCCCCCAGTAGAAGGAGGTATCAGAGGTTGGCCTCCTGCCGCCCATGGCATCCAGAGGGTCGATCCCCAGGATCTCGATGTTGCCAGCCTCGTCGAATTTGGTCATGGCCATGTGCCATTCGAACATCTCGTCCCAGGTGAGCGGCGGGTTCTTCGGGTCGAGCCCTGCGCCCTCCACCAGGTCGAGGTTGAGGCACAAGCCAATGCGCGGCCCGACCTCGCACGCTGCCAGGCCATAGATCTTGCCCTGCCACGTCGCATCCCGCCAGAGCGACGAAATGATGTCGGGGTCGTTCTTCTTCACCACGGTGCTAGCCTCGAAGTACTCGTCGAGCGGGGTGAGGCTCCCACGAGCGCAATACTCGGAGTAGGCGATGTTGCCCACAGCAACGTCGGGCGGGTTCCCAGCGGCGATAGCCGGCAGGAGCTTCTCGTCCATGCTCGGCTGGGCGACAGTGGAGAGCACGTAGATATCCGTCTGCTTCAGGTTGAAAGCATCAGTGACGCCCTTCATGGCCTCCATGCCGGTCATGCCGCCCCAACCCCACCAGAACTCCAGGGTGATGCGCTCAGCAGCTTCCGGTGGGACGGTTCTTTCCACCACCACTGTCTGCTCGACGACCCTTGTCACCTCCTTTTCGACAACCTTCTCCACCACTTGCGGGGTACCTGCGGCGGCACAGCCAGATAGCACGGCACCGACCGCGCCAGCCCCAAGGCCAGTGAGCACGGCTCTCCTGCTAGTCCTGCGCTCCAGCATCTCTTTACCTCCCCTTCATCCCTGCGAGGAATCGCAGTGCTACATGCCCACTG
>JAPWUW010000308.1 GCA_028275325.1 Anaerolineae bacterium
CGGACGCGCCGCTCTGGACGGCCGACGAGCGGCTGTACAATGCCGTGAGGGCAAGCCTGCCTTACGTTTGCTGGCTTGGCAGCTACGAGTAGAAAACGACAGCCGGCTGCCGCCAAAATAGGGCCCAACCCACAGGGCGTGTGAGGGAGGCAGCTTCTTCATCTGCTCTTTCATTGGGGCACGTCTCGCCGCCAACGCACTTTGGCCGCCGTTGTCGCAGCTGCGGAGGTATTCCCGCCCGCCCGCCCCTGTCGCTGCCAGAGCACCCTGGCCGTCGTCGTCGCGCTCCAGAGACTGCCCCACCCACCCGCCCCTCAAAAAGCGAGCCAAGCCGCAGGGCGGGTGGGTGGGAGAGACAGGTCCCGGAGCGGCGCAGCCGCCGCCGCGGTGCGCTGGGACTGGCATGCGTCGCCCTATTGAAAACGCGTCGGCCACGGACGTGCACCGGCCCAGGCGCCAAGGCGCTTTGGAGCCGCGGTTTGGCTGCACCTGTTGCCCTCGTGGCGGGGCACGTCTCGCTGCCAACGCACCTTGGCCGTCGTTGTTGCAGCTCAGGAGCTATTCCCGCCCGCCCACCCCTGTCGCTGCCAGAGCACCCTGGCCGTCGTCGCGCTCCAGAGACTGCCCCACCCACCCGCCCCTCTCTTGGAGCCAACGGTCGTTGGCCGAATTCCCTACGCCATTGTTGGGGCATCTGTCGCTGCCAAAGCACCTCGGCTGTCGTTGTTGCATTCGAGAAAAAGCCCCACCCACCCGCCCCTCTCTTGGAGCCAACGGTCGTTGGCCGAACTCCCTGCGCCATTGTTGGGGCATCTGTCGCTGCCAAAGCGAGCTCGCAGGCCTCGAGGCAGCTCAGGAGGTATTCCCGCCGACCCGCCTCTGTCGCTGCCAAAGCACGTTGGCCGCCATCGTTGCAGCAGAGGAGGTATTGGCGCCCACCCGTTGTTTTGCTGTGCGCAGCCCAGGCGTGTACTATTTGTAATGAATTGGCAAGTGCGAGCTTATGCCAAGCACGCATGGAATGAGGAGGAGTAGCAATGGCATGGAGGGCTCTTCCACCGGGTATTTACCGCGGTACGATACAGCCGACTATATCGATTCAGAAATCCGGGGCGCTAACTTGGAACAGAGGAGCGCAACAGGCTCTCGGTGAGCCGGAAGTGGTCGAGATCCTCTTTGATGAAGAGCGCAAGCTCCTGGGGCTGCGCAAGGTCGATGGCGAAAGCGAGGGCTTCCGGGTACGCCGCCTCGGCAACCAGAACACCTGGATAACCTCCGCGCGCGGTGCCCTGCGCCGCGTCGGGCTCCTGCCAAGCCGCGCCTATCGCCGCGTGGCGGAGCTGCAGGAAGGAGTGCTCGCCATTGACGTCTCCGAGCTCCTCGCGCGAGCTGGCCGGTGAGCCTTTTGCCTGCGCTCATCTCAACATGCGGCGCGCAGCCGAGGAGTGAACCGATGCGCTATGCGATCTGCAACGAGCTCTTTGAAGGGCGCCCGCTTTCGGAGTACTTGCCGCTCCTTTCCTCGCTTGGCTACGAGGGGGTGGAGCTTGCGCCCTTTGCCCTCCCCAAGCACCTGGCGGAGCAGAGCGCCGCGGAAGCCAGGGCGTTGGGGCAGGAGATCCGCTCCTATGGCCTGGAGGTGGTTGGCCTGCACTGGCTGCTGGCGCGCACAACCGGGCTGCACATCAGCTCGCCGGAGCGCGAAGTGCGGGACCGCACTGCCGACTACATGGCCCGGCTCATCCGCCGCTGCGGCGATCTGGGCGGGAAGGTCATGGTCTTTGGCTCCCCGCAGCAGCGCAACGTCCTCCCAGGGGTGAGCCGCGCTGATGCTTGGCGCTGGGCAGTGGATTTCTTCCAGCGGGTGGCGCCGGTGGCCGCAGAGGAAGGCGTGACGATCTGCATCGAGCCGCTTTCCCGGGAGGACACAAACTTCCTCAACACCAAGGACGAAGCTGTCGAGCTCATCCTTGCCGTGGGGCACCCTTACGTGGCGTTGCACCTGGACGTGAGGGCCATGTCCGATGAGGGGCGGCCTTTGCCGGAGCTCATCAGCGAGGGTTCCTTGCACCTGCGGCACTTTCATGCCAACGATGGCAAGCTTGGCCCGGGTATGGGGGAGGTCGATTACAGGCCCATTCTCGCTGCCCTCGAGCAGGCCAAGTACAGCGGCTGGGTTTCTGTGGAGGTGTTCGACTTTGCGCCGGGCCCCGAACGCATCGCGCGCGAGAGCATCCTTTACCTCAAGCGCGTGGAGCAGGAGCTGCACTCAGCACAGGGCGCGGGAGGTCTTGCATGAAGAGTTGGAAACTGAGGCTCAATGCGGGTGAGCACGAGCGAATGGACTGCCCTGTTTCGGCGGTGATTCCGGCCGTCGGGGCGATGCCCGCGGGCTTGCGGCTGGTGGAAGCGCAGGGCGGGCGCGTGGTGCCCTGTCAGGGCGGGCTGGACGGGCAGGGCAACCTGCACGTGCATTGGATCCTGGATTACCTTGCCCCCGGGCACTCGCGGGAGTACGTGCTGGAAGAGGTGCATCAGCCTGCGGCCGAGGCGGTCCTGCTCGTCGATAAGGGAGATAAGGTGGAGATCAGCATCGGCGGGGAGCTCTTCAGCGCCTACCACTATGCCCCTTCCTGGGCGCGCCCCTTCCTCTGGCCGGTGATCGGCCCCTATGGCGATAGCGTGACGCGCAACTACCCCATGGATCCGAGCGTGCCCGGGGAAAAGCACGATCACCCTCACCACAAATCCATCTACACTGCCTTCGGCGACGTGAACGGCGTCGACGACTGGAGCGAAATGGAAGGGCACGGCCGGATCGTCCACCGGCGCTTCCGGCAGCTGCGCGGCGGCCCTGTGCTTGGGGTGATCCAGGCTGAGAACGACTGGGTGAGCAAGGATGGCCAGAAGGTGCTGAGCGAGGTGCGCACCATCGTCATCTACAACCTCTTGCCGAGCCGGGAGAGGATCGTGGATTTCACCATCCACTTCCAGGCGGATCAGGGGCCCGTCCGTTTTGGCGATACGAAAGAGGGTGGCATCCTAGCTGTGCGCGTTGCCACCAGCATGGACGTCACTTCTGGCCTGGGCGGGCGGATTGAGAACTCCTTTGGCGGCATCAACGAGAGGGAGACGTGGGGCAAAAAGGCGCACTGGTGCGATTATTCGGGGCCAGTGCAGGGCCGCCTTGTCGGCATCACCATCATGGACAACCCCGAGAACCTGCGCCACCCGACGGAATACCACGTGCGCAACTACGGCCTGATGACGGCCAACCCGTTTGCCTGGCACGACTACAAGGGGGACCCCACCTTGGATGGCAGCTACACAGTCCCCGCGGGCGGGAGCCTCACCTTCCGCTACCGGCTGCTCATCCACAAGGGGGATGCGCGCGGCGGCCGCGTTGCTTCCCGCTACCACGACTACATCAACCCGCCGGCGGTCGAAATCCTCTAGCGCAATGAACAGGGCCCCGGGAGAAACTCCCGGGGCCCTGCCCTTCTTGAGCGTCAGTAGGCAAAAAGCGGCGCCACCGATTCCCCCGCCATGTTGCGCCGGATCGCCTCCCCAAACACAGGCGCCACAGAGAGTATGCGCATGTTCGGCAGG
>JAPWUW010000038.1 GCA_028275325.1 Anaerolineae bacterium
GAGCGCGTGTTAGGCGTGGCGTGCACCTTGACAAGCGCAAGCTCCCTCTCGACGCTGCTGCTGCTATCAAGGTCCAGGACTTTAGTCACATTGATGAGCTTGTGCAACTGCTTCTCCACCTGCTCAAGCGTCCGATCATCGCCCTTCACGACTATCGTCATGCGCGAGATGCCGGGCACTTCGCTGTGCCCCACCGCAAGGCTATCGATGTTGAAGTTGCGACGTCGGAACAGGCTTGCCACCCTGTTCAGGACACCGGGCTTGTCTTCCATTAATGCGACGATCGTGTGCCGCATCAGCCCACCTCCTCACTCAGGGTCCTTTGGCGGTAGAGCGGCCGGCGAATCATTTCCCGCACTGTCTGGCCAGCGGGGATCATCGGATAGACGTTTTCCTCCTCCTTCACCTTGAAATCAATCAGGAATGCGCCTGGCGCGGCCAGCGCGATGCGGATCGCCTCCTCCACCCCCTCCCTTGTGGTCACGCGCAGGCCAGGGATACCATAGGCCTCCGCCACTTTCACGAAGTCCGGGCTGCTGATTGGCGTTGCGCAGTAGCGCTTGCAGAAGAAAATCTCCTGCCACTGGCGCACCATGCCAAGGTACCCGTTGTTGATGATCGAGATTTTTATCGGCAGCCTCTCTTGGACGATGGTGCCAAGCTGATTCAGGGTCATCTGCGCCCCGCCATCGCCAACTACAACCCAAACGAGGTCGTTCGGGTTGCCGATCTGGACGCCGATGGCGGCTGGGATTGCATAGCCCATCGTCCCCAGCCCACCAGAAGTGGCAAGCGCTCGGCGCCGCCGATGCTTGTAGTACTGCGCCTCCCACATTTGGTTCTGCCCAACATCGGAGACCATAAGCGCCTGGCCGTGTGTGAGCTCGCTTATCTTGTGGATGACATAGGGCGGCACGAGCTCAGGAACGTCCTGATTGAGGATGTCCCTTTCCCTCTCTTCCTCCTGCCACTCGCGAATCAGGCTCCACCACTCCGGGAACTCTCGCGCCTGCACAAGAGGCAGGAGTTGCTCGAGGACGACGCGCACGTCGCCAACAATGGGCACAGCAGGTTGAATGTTCTTGCCTATCTCTGCTGGGTCAATATCGATGTGAATCACTTTGGCGTGCGGCGCCCAGGCGGCGGGTTTGCCCGTGACGCGGTCGCTGAAGCGCATGCCGATCGCGAGGATCGCATCGGCCTGGTCAGCAGCGAGCGAAGCCGAGGCAGCACCGTGCATGCCAATGAAGCCCAAGCACAGTGGGTGATCCTGCGGGAAGGCGCCCAAGCCCATTAGGGTCATTGCCACAGGTGCACCATACTTCTCCACCAGTTGCTGCAGCTCATCCCAGGCGCCAGAGCGGTTAACACCGCCCCCCGCTATGATGAGTGGCCTGCTCGCAGAGTTGAGCACCTCCGCCGCCAGGCGAATCTGCCGCATATTGCCCCGCACCGTTGGCTTATAGCCAGGCAGCTCCACCTTTTCCGGGTAGCTGAACTCAGCTTTGGCCATCAGCACATCGCGCGGCAAGTCAACCAGGACAGGCCCAGGCCGCCCGGTGCGAGCAATGTAGAAGGCCTCCTTGAGGACCCGCGCCAGGTCCCGCACATCGGTCACAAGGTAATTATGTTTCGTGATGGGCAGCGTGATGCCGGTTATATCGGTCTCCTGGAAGGCATCCCGCCCGAGCACTGCTGTCGACACCTGACCCGTCAGAGCCACGATCGGAATGGAATCCATGTAGGCTGTGGCGATACCGGTGACGAGGTTTGTCGCCCCTGGCCCAGAGGTAGCCAAGCACACGCCCACCTTCCCCGTGGAGCGCGCGTACCCATCAGCGGCATGCGCCGCGCCCTGTTCGTGCCGCACGAGCACGTGCCTGATGGGATAGTCGGGGAGGGCATCGTAGAGCTCTATGACCGCCCCGCCAGGGTATCCGAAGACAACTTCCACTCCCTCCCGCAGTAAGCATTCCCAGACAATGCGCGCACCTGTAAGCTCCATTCTCTCCTCCCTTGGTGGCTACCAGTCCTCTCTTAGCACCGCCCCTGTGCTCGCGGAGGTCACCATGAGCGCATAGCGCCGCAGGTAACCGCGTTCAGCCCGGGGGCGCCACGGGGGAAGCTGCGCCAGCCGCGCCTCGATCTCTGCCTGCGAGAGCTCGACGGCGATCGCATGGCGCTCGATGTCGATCATCACCACGTCACCATCTCGCAGCGCCGCTATTGGGCCACGCTCAGCCGCCTCCGGCGAGATGTGGCCGATAGCAGCTCCTCTCGTCGCGCCGGAAAAGCGGCCATCAGTGAGCAGCGCCACCTGACCATCAAGCCCCATGCCCGAGAGAAGTGAAGTCGGGGTGAGCATCTCCCTCATCCCTGGCCCGCCCTTTGGCCCCTCGTAGCGGATGACAATGACATCCCCAGGACGGAACTGGCGCGCCATGATGGCCTTAGTCGCCTCCTCTTCGCTATCGAAGACGCGCGCTGGTCCCTTGAAGGCCATGCGCTCGGCAGCTACCGCAGCCCTCTTCACAATTGCGCCATCTGGAGCCAGGTTCCCAAAGAGGATGGCCAGGCCACCTCGCGCGCTGTGAGCCCGCTCGACCGGCCGGATCACACCTTCATCGAGGACTCTGGCACAAGCAAGCACCTGCTTCCAGCCGCCCTCAGCTACCGTTGGCGCGCCGAGCTCCACCAGCCCTGCCTCAGCAAGCACCTTCATGAGCGCCGGGATGCCACCAGCGGCGTGCAGATCCTCCACATGGTGGCCTCCAGCCACCGGGCTCATGCGACACAGGTGCGGGGTCCTGTCGCTTATCGAGTTCACCTCTCGGAGGTCAAAGGTGCAACCGGCCTCGTGCGCAATGGCCAGCAGGTGCAACACGCTGTTCGTTGAACCGCCAAGAGCGACATCCACAGCCAGCGCATTGCGGAAGGCCGCCGGCTGCAGAACCCGCCGCGCCGTCAGTCCTTCCCGCCACAGCTCCACGATGCGCATGCCAGTACGACGCGCCAACCTGAGCCGTTCGGCCGTGACAGCAGGTGCCGTCCCATTACCAGGCAGGGCCATCCCAAGAGCTTCAGTGAGGCAGTTCATCGTGTTCGCCGTGAACATCCCGGCGCACGAGCCACAACCGGGGCAAGCAGCCACCTCGAGAGCGGCCAGCTCCTCCTCTTTCATTTCGCCCGACACAACCGCCCCCACAGCGTTGAACATATCGCTCAGGTCCACAGGGCGGCCCTGGTAACGCCCGGCAAGCATGGGCCCACCAGAGACAATCACGGCCGGGATGTCCAGCCGTGCTGCTGCCATCAACATCCCAGGCACGATCTTGTCGCAGCTGCCGACAAGAACCATCGCGTCGAACGCATGCGCACCTATCAGGCTCTCAATCGCGTCGGCGATCAGCTCGCGGCTGGCCAGCGAGTAGCACATACCTGCATGGTTCATTGCGATCCCATCGCAAATGCCAGGCACCTCCACCTCGAACGGCACTCCGCCAGCCATCCGGATCCCTTCTTTGACTGCGCCGGCTATCCTATCCAGATGCTGATGCCCGGGGATGATTTCGCTGTAGGAGTTCACTACAGCAATGAAGGGCCTCTGCAGCTCCTCATCGGTAAGCCCGAGTGCCCGCAGCAAAGAACGATGAGGCGCCCGCTCAATACCCGCCTTCACGACCTCGCTTCCCGTATTCACTATGGCCTCCTCAAGCCGATCTAGCTCCCATGCAGCCATGGCCGACCAGGAAAGACGGGGACCCGGGGCAGCATCCCTTCCCGCGACCCAGCATACAGCCCCGTTAACCCAGATGAGCCTCCCTCGTCGGGAGGCTCATCTGAATTCTCAACCAGTGGTGCCGTTGTCAGGGCCCAACCCTCCCGACGCGCAACAACTTGCCCTCTACCAAGAGGGTAATGCCGGTAAGGATGAGCCCCAACAATGCTATGCAGGACAAACTCGCCCTCCTCATAGCTTTGCGAAATACTACCACTGACCGAACAGTCTGTCAAAAACGCTCAGTCGGGCTGAGCGGACACGCGCGCACGCGCCCGTGCTGAGCCCCGTTGCTCGCGCGGACGGAGGTAGATCACCCAGTACGCCAGGCCTACGAGGATAGCCCCACCAATTATGTTCCCGAGCGTCACCGGCACCAGGTTGCGCAGGAGAAAGTTGGCAAGCGTCAGGCTCCCGAAGTCCGCGGCACTGATTTGAGCCATGGCCAGGAAAGTGCCGTCTGCCTTGAGCAAGAGCCCGTACGGGATGAAGAACATGTTGGCGATGCTGTGCTCAAAGCCGCTCGCCACGAACGCGCTGATGGGGAAGATTATGGCGGCGATCTTGTCAGTAGTCGTGTGGCCACCCATGGTGAGCCAGACGGCGATGCACACAAGCGCGTTGCACAGCACTCCCAGTGCCACTGCCTGCCCAAAGGAAAGCCCGCATTTACCGGCAGCAATGCGCAGCGCTAGCTGCCCGACCTGGCCTCCCGCCGCAAAGTGAAATCGAGAGGCCCACACGATAAACGCAGTGGCCACGGAACCGAAGAAGTTGCCAGCGTACACCAAGCCCCAGTTGCGCAGGAGCTGGCGGGTCGTGATCTTGCCGCTTGCCCATGCCATAACAATCAGATTGTTGCCGGTAAAAAGCTCCGCCCCCGCGACCACAACCATGATCAGGCCAAGGCAAAAGCTCAGCCCGACAAGCAGCCGCCCGACGCCGTACGGCAGGGCGGCAGCACCAGTTCCCACCGTGATACTGAACACTGCACCCATTGAAATGAAGGCGCCAGCCAGGGTGGCAAGGCCCAAGGTGCTCAAGGCATCCAGCGAAGCACGCACAACGCCAACAGCCTCTGCCTTGCGCGCGATCTCCTGCGGCAACAATGCGTCAAAGGGGTTCTCCGCCATATCCACCAGCTCCTTTCCACTTTGGTTTCTTACTCAGGTGGCCGCCGGGCACCGTCAGCGCCCCATGAGTGCAGCTGAAATGAAGCTCAGCCTAACAGATCCGCGGCAGAAGCTCACCAGCAGGGAGGCGCACCTGCCTCTCAGAGCCGATTGTTGTCCGCAGCCTGACAATGGGCTTGCCAGGGGCCACCTCTCCGATCAGGGCAGCCCCCCTCCCGTAAGGGTGAGCGCGCCACACGGCCAGGGCACGCTCTGCTTCAGAGGCAGGGAGAAAGGCGACCATCTTGCCCTCATTGGCGACGAATAGTGGGTCCAACCCTAGGATCTCGCACGCGGCAGCAACCGCCTCGCGCACGGGCAGGGCCTCCTCGTGCACAATCATGCCCAGCCCACTCTGGAGCGCGAGCTCGCAGAGCACGGCCCCCACGCCACCGCGGGTGGCATCCCGCAGGCAGTGCACGCTGATACCAACTTCAAAGAGGGCCTCCACGAGCCCATTCAACGGCGCGCAATCGCTTTCAATGGGCGTATCCATGGAAATGCCCTCGCGCAGAAGCATGATGGCCATCCCGTGATCGCCCAGCGTCCCGTTGACTAAGATAGCATCCCCAGGTTGGATCCGGTGAGGCCCAACGTCCCGTCCCGGCGGGATTATGCCGACCCCCGCCGCACCAATGTAGGCCCCGCCGGCCAGGCCATGTGGCACGACTTTTGTGTCTCCTGTCACGAGCCGTATGCCGGCCTCTGCCGCAGCCTCTTTCATGGAGAAAACGAGCCGGCGCAACCTCTCGATTTCCAGACCCTCCTCGAGGATCCAGGCCGCGCTCATCCAGAGGGGCTGGGCTGCCGTGGCCGCCAGGTCGTTCACCGTCCCACACACAGCGAGCTTGCCGATATCCCCGCCAGGGAACTCCAGTGGATCCACCACGTAAGCGTCCGTGGTCATGGCAAGCCTTGAACCAGCCTGCAAGGCGCTGCTGTGATCCAGCACCGCCGCATCCAACAGCCTGCTCAGCTCTTCGTCACCCAGTGTGCGCACAAAGAGGCTGTGGACGAGCTCCTGGGTGAGCAGGCCGCCGCTACCGTGAGCCAGCCTGATCAAACCGGCAGCCATGCTACGCCGCCCCAAGCTCGTAGTAGGCAGCGCACGCCCCCTCGCTTGAGACCATGCAGGGACCCACCGGCCTCTCCGGGGTGCACGCGTTTGCAAAGAGTGGGCAAGCGGGCGGCTCAAGCACTCCGCGCAGCACCTCTCCACAGCGACATGCAGTGTGCGCCCCTTGCTCTCCTGTCGCCTTGGGCAACGCAAAGCGATGCTCTGCGTCGAACTCAGCAAGGTCCGGTGCGAGTTTCAGCCCACTTGCCGGGATGAAGCCAAGGCCGCGCCACTCGACATCTACCAGCTGAAAGGCAGCGGCAATCAGCTGCTGGGCAATCGCATTTCCTCCCTCGCGCACAGAGCGCGGGTAGCAATTGGCTACAGCTGGTTCCCGCCTCCGCACCATGCGCAGCAGCTCAAGCACACCAAGGAGAATATCGGTGGGCTCGAAGCCCGCGACAGCGCACCCAATGCCGTAATCTCTGGGCAAGAACTCCCAGGCCTTGGCGCCGATCACAGTGCTCACATGGCCAGGGCCAATGACGCCATCCAGCCGCACCTCGCCAGCTTGCGCGATAGCGCACATAGAGGGTGGCGTCGCCTTGAGAAGCGAGAAAACGGAGAA
The DNA here is from genome assembly GCA_028275325.1 of Anaerolineae bacterium. Taxonomy (GTDB): domain Bacteria; phylum Chloroflexota; class Anaerolineae; order DRVO01; family DRVO01; genus JAPWUW01. Next base: position 6,636 of record JAPWUW010000038.1, read on the forward strand.
ATTGGCAAGTCCTTCCTTGCGCGCCTGCAGCAGGGCCGCCGCCACTCCCGGAGCTGTCGTCTCAAAGCCAACGGCCAGGAAAACCACCTGCCGAGAGCGCAAGGATCTCGCTAAAGCAACCGCATCCAGTGGCGAATAGACAACGCGCACATCGGCCCCGAGCGCCCGCGCCTCCTGCAGGCTGCCGCCCGAACCGGGCACGCGCACCATGTCTCCAAACGTCGCCACCGTCACCCCTTCGAGACGCGCAAAGGCTAACGCCCGGTCCACATCCGCCTGCGCAGTCACGCACACAGGGCAACCAGGCCCTGAGAGCAGCTCAATGTTGGGGGGCAGCAAGCCTCGCAGGCCATGGCGCATGATGGCGTGCGTATGGCCGCCGCAAAACTCCATGAAGCGGGCTGTCCGCAGGCCATCCGCAAGGCGCTCGATGCTGCGCACCAGGCCACGGCACGCCTCCGCGCTCCTGTACTGGCCCAATACCTCGCCACGCTCACCCCCTAGCATAGTCACCAACGCCCTCTCCAGGCCACCTGCAGCAGGCCAAATCTACCAACTGCAAGGCAAGAGAAGCAACTCCGCTGCCAGAGCTGGAACCATAGCCCTCCACCCTAACAACCCAAGGGCGGGAGAGGCCCCTCCCCCACCGCAGACCAGGCAACCCTCGTTCCCCGCGCAGTTCTAGCGGCTAGGCGCACCCTTCAGCCCGCTGGCCCGCTGAGGCCCAGAGCTAGCCCCTGAATGGGGTCGCCTCGCGCGGATGCAATTTGCGTTGCCGACGAAGCAGTACTATCATTTTAGTTATATAGGAGGCCTACATAGGTTGGGGTTCGACATAGGGAGGAGATTGCTGTGTGCGCGGGAGCCGGGCGGAGGGGCCACTGTTGTCCGCCGGTTGGGCGGGTACAGCGCTTTCTAGAGCCGTGGCTTTTGCTGCTGCTTGCGCGCAAGCCCAGCCATGGCTACGAGCTCATGGAACGCCTGTCGCGCGAGGACGAAATGCCGGATGCGGATCCTGGCCTCATATACCCCTTGTTGCGCCGGCTGGAAGCGCAGGGGTTTCTGCGCTCCTCGTGGGAAGTGCAGGAAGGAGGGCCGGCTCGCCGCCTGTATGAGATCACGCCGGAGGGAGTGGAGTACCTGCGTGCCTGGGCAGGAAGCGTTCGCCAAATTCGTGCCCGGCTCGAGCGCTTCCTCGCCGAATACCAGGCGCAGTTCCCAGAGAACGAGGTAAAGGACAGGGGGTAGCAGAGATGTGCTGGCATTCCCCAAGCTTCTGGCGCTGCGCGTGCGAGCCTCGTTGCTGGCCGGGGGCATACCGCTGTTGCGGCTGGCGGCCGCCCACAAGGGAAGAACAGATCCGGCAGCTGAAGTGCTACCTCGACAAGCTGCGGGCGGAGCTCGAGGCAGTCCAGGGGGAGCTCGACCTGCTCGCTGGCCAAGAGCCGCAACCGGGTGCAACGAGCTGAGGAACGAGGAGGGCCTGATGGCCATAGCTGCGATTGAGGCCGAGGAACTCACAAGGGTCTACGGGAGCCTCCGGGCGGTGGATGGCGTGAGCTTCACCGTCGAGCCAGGAGAGATCTTCGGCTTCTTGGGCCCGAATGGTGCCGGCAAGACAACCACTGTGCGCATGCTCACAACAATCCTTACGCCTACAGATGGGACAGCGCGCATCTTCGGCCACGACATCCGGCGCGATTCCTACGGCGCGCGGCTGCAGTTCGGCGTCGTGCCAGAGGAATCCAACGTCTACCTCGAGTTATCCGCCTGGCAGAACCTGCTGTTCTCGGCCAGGCTCTACCGGATCCCATCTCATGATGCGAGACTGCGCGCCGAGCGCCTGCTGCAGCTGTTTGGCCTGTGGGGAAGGCACCAGGAAAAGGTCCAGGTCTTCTCCAGGGGAATGCGGCGCAAGGTGGCCATTGCTATGTCGCTCATCCACGAGCCAAGGCTGCTATTCCTCGACGAACCGACCTCCGGGCTCGATGTGCAGAGCACTCGGGCTATCCACGAGCTTATCCGGCACCTCAACCAGCAGGGCACAACAGTTTTCCTGACCACGCACCGGATGGAAGAAGCCCAAAGCCTCTGCACCCGCATCGCCATCATCAACCGCGGGCGTCTCGCAACAGTCGATACGCCCACAAAGTTGCGCCGCACTCTGCAGCAGCTGCAGGCGGTGGAAGTGCAAATTGACGGGCTCACGAAAGCGGAGGAGGAGGCCCTCCAGGCGCTGCCAACGGTGGTGCGCGCCTTGCGAAGGGGCTCCGCGCTGCGCTTGTACACCCCAGAGCCTGTAGAGACGATCAGGGAACTGCTGCGCTACGCCGACGAAAACGGCAAGAAGATCGCAGCACTGGAGACATTGCAGCCCAGCTTGGAGGAAGTGTTCCTTTACCTCACCGAGGGAATAGAGGGCGTGACCGTCGGAGAGCAGGCAGTGCCACAAGCCGCCAAGCTCGGGAGCGAGCGCGGAGGCAAGAGATGAAGGTCCAACAAACCCTGGCGAGGCTGAGGCGAGAGCTTGCCATAGCCCTGGCGATAGCCGCCAAGGATGTGCAGGTGTACTACCTCGCCCCGCCCATGATCATGTTTGGGCTGTTGCTGCCATTCTTCATGTTCTTTTCCTTCTCCGTCAGGCGCGGGCTTGCGCCTGCAGAATCGGTAGCGCGGCTCCTGGCTATCACGACCTTCTTCACTGCTTCCTCTGCAGGGCCGGTGATCCTGCCAATGGAGCGGCGCACGCGCACCTTTGAGCGCATGCTCGTTGCGCCTGTGGCGCTCATCAGCGTGCTGGCAGGTGAGGCAGCCGTTGGGATGGTCTTCGGTGCCGGCGTTTCCATATTGACGTTGCTTCTGGCAACGATCTTTCTCGGGGTGCGCTCGGTGAGCCCAGTTGCGCTGATCGCAGCGGTGCTGCTTGCCAGTGCAGCGTTCTCCGCCCTAGGGCTGCTCTTCGCCTCCTGGCCCACGAGCTCAGCAACACCAGTCGGCAGCATCATGATGCCCGCCACGCTTGTGCGCTGGCCGCTCATGTTCGTGAGCGGGGTGTTCGTGCCGCTGGAGCAGATGAGCCAGCCATTGCGAGCCATCTCGTACCTGTCGCCGCTCACCTACGCCCAGGATCTATTCGACCACCTGGTGATGGGCAGGGGCTTGCAGCCAGCCGCACTGAACTGGGCGGCACTTGTCGCTTTCTTGGTCATCTTCATCGCAGCGACCATTTGGTTCCACCGCGTGCAGAGGCAGCGCGGCTACTAGCCAGCTGGGAAGCGATGCAAAGGTGAGCGTTTTCACCTAGCGGCTTTACGTGGTTAGCCGCTAAGGCAGGAAGAGAGGTCACCGCACCGCAGAGGCAGGCTCCGGAATACTCCCGCTGCATGCTCGGAGCCGATGAGCTCACCGAACAAGCGCTCTCACGACGAAGGTGTCGCTTCCGTCAGAGCAGGATTCAGTATGAGCACTGTCGGCACGGCGCTGCCTGCACCAATGCGCCAATGGCCCTATGGATGACGCCCGCGGCTCCGGAACCCATCTCGAGCCAGGCCCGGCCGCCTGGTCCAGAGCCCCACTCACAGATCGAGGGTCGTGCCAGCTGGGCAGGGACGTACGCCATTTGGATAGGCTTGTGAGAGCACGGCAATGGCCCGCTCTCCCGTGCAGTGGTTGGGGTACAGGGTGGGGGCACCAACTTCCTGCAGGCCCGCCACAACTAGCGAAAGCTCATCGGGCGAAAGCCCGCCCAGATGGAACCCCCCTATGAGCTGCACCGGGAATTGCCCGAAAACCTCGCGCACATGCCACACCACATTGAGGAGCCCGGCATGGGCACATCCGCAGATGAGCGTGAGGCCGTCTTTCCCAGCCACGACAAGGCTCAGGTCGTCCCGGTACGGGTCGGGCACGAGCTTGCCGTTCCGCATGATGCGCAGGCCCTGCCCGTGCCCCTCCGGATAGGCGCGCACGCGTATCTGCCCGCTCGCCCACACCCCGGGCAAGAGTTCCTGCGGTTCCGGGCTGATGTGCAACTCCGCCAGACGCTCGAGTTGCTCGCGCGCCAGAGGCAACCCGATAGCCCGGCAGCCGCCTGCGCCGCAGGAGTACCGCTCCGCGAGGAAGTCCTCGTGGGCAGCATAGACCGGCACCCTTCCGCGCCGCTCCAGGAACCAGGCAAGCCCACCCGTATGGTCACGATGGGCATGGCTGAGTGCAACGCAGCGGATAGAGGCTATCTCGATGCCCAAGCGATTCAGGTTGTGTGCCAAGGTGTCAGGGCTTGCGCCAGTATCAAAGAGCACGCCACCTGAATCCGTCGCAATGACGACGGCCAGACCATGCTCCTCCCGGAGCCCGGAGCCCGCCAGGGCCTGGTTATCCACCACGCATATGAACCTCACTGGCGAGCGCCCCCTTTAGCGCAGATGCTCCGCGCTTTCTCCACAGGCGCCAGCACCCCTCAGCCTGCCGCTCAGGTAGTCCTCCACGGCCTGGCGCACCGTGCCCTGGGCGCCGGTCACGGGTTCGACGCCGCAGGCCTCGAAGAAAGCCACTGCCCGCGCACCCATGCCTCCCGTGAGCATGACGTCTGCTCCGCGGGCCCGGATGAATGCCGGCACCTGCCCAGGCTCATGGCGGCCGTAGAACGGGTTCTCGGCCACTTCCACACGGCTGATAGCGCCATCCTCGATCTCAACGAAAACGAAAAACGGGCAGCGTCCGAAGTGCGCACTCACAAGCGCATCAAGCCCTCTCCTGTCTTCTGCAGAAACAGCAATGCGCATCTCCCATTCTCCTCGTCCCAACCTGTCCGTGATCCTTGCCGTCACGCCGAGAGCAGAAGCGGGCGCAAGCCTTGCCAGAGCGCGCCGATCGCCTCCGCAACTGCCTTGCCACCGGCAAGCGCAGGCGACAACCCGGCGACCAGGGCGCGCACGACGCCCTCATCGAATGGGATTCTCCCCACAAGTGGCAATCCCTCTGCACGGGAGAAGTCCTCTATCTCACTAGCCCGCTCAGGGCTCAGATCAGCTTTGTTGAGGCAGACGGCAGCCGGCACGGCAAGGTGGCGCGCCAGCGCAAGCGCCCTGCGCAGGTCGTGGATCGCGGCCACGCTGGGCTCGGTGACCAAGAGCACCAGGCTGGCCCCAGAGAGCGCTGCAATTGCCGGGCAGCCGATCCCCGGCGGCCCATCCACGAGCAAAAGAGCCGCCCCAGCCCGGCTGGCAAGCTGCCGTGCGCTCAGCTTGACTTGGTAAACAAGCTTGCCCGAGTTCTCCTGCCCAGGGAAAAGGCGCGCGTGAAAGAGGGGCCCAAAGCTCGTCTCCGAAAGGAACCAGACCCCCGACACGCGCTCCTGCATGGAGAGCGCCTGTACCGGGCATTCGTAGAAGCACGCCGCACAACCCTCACACGCCAGCGCATCGACGTGGGCAACTCCGTCGACCTCAACGGCCTCGAAACGACATATCTCGGCGCACTTGCCACAGCCCAGGCACCGGCCAGCATCCACAAGCGCCACCTTGCCACCGCGGAACTCGTGTTCTTCCCTAATGCGGGCAGACAAGAGCAACTCAAGGTTGGCCGCGTCGACATCAGCATCCACGAGCACAAGGCTCAGCTCCTGCGCCACAAGCGGCGCAAGTGCAGCCGTCACCGTGGTCTTGCCCGTCCCACCCTTGCCGCTAAGGATGACCAACTGCTTCATCCAGGTGCCCTCGACCCGGCCGCAATCCCCTCATAGAGCTCCAGGAGCGGCTCCTGATATTCGCACAGCTCATCAACCCACAGCTTGCCCGCAGCGTAGGCAGAGGCAATGCGCCGGTCAAATGGCAACCGCAAGAGGATTGGCACACCAGCTTGCATGCAAAACTCGCTCACGCGCTCGTCGCCGACGCCATCGCGGTTGATGACAACTCCCACCGGCATGCCCAGGGCCTCCCGCGCCACCTTCAACGCAAGCTCCAGGTCGTGGAGGCCGAAGGGGGTGGGCTCTGTGACGAGCAAAGCGAAATCGCAGCCCCGCAGCGTCTCCACCACTGGGCAGCCCGTGCCCGGCGGAGCATCGAGTATGACCGCATCTGCGCCACAGCCTTCCCGAAGGGCACGGACCTTGAGGCGCCTGATGACAGGAGTGGCCAAGGCCTCCCCCACCTGCAGCTGGCCATCCGCGAACTGAAGAGCCCCAAGCGCGCTGCCTGCGCGGATCGTTCCCAACACTCGCGGCTCCTCTATGATCGCGCCTTGTGGGCACCGACGGGCACAGCTACCACAGCCATGGCACAGTTGCGGAAAGACGAACACCCTCTCTCTTGCTACCGCAATGGCGCGAAACTCGCATACTGCAGCACAGCGGCCGCAATGCGTGCAAAGATCCTCGCGCACCTTGGGGATAGGGAGCGAAACGTCTTCCTGCCAGCAGATCGTTGGGCGCAGGAAGAGATGAGCATTGGGCTCCTCGACATCGCAGTCGATCAAGAGCACCGATGCCTTATTGCGCCGAGCCAGGGTTGCTGCCAGCCCGGTGGCGATGAGCGTCTTGCCCGTGCCACCCTTCCCGCTTGCTACGCCGATGATCACGCCACCCCCAGAGCGAACACATCCAGGTGAGGGACTGCGCCGCATTGTGGCGCCGCCCCTATGGCTCCCCCAGCACCGCCGGGAGAGCGAAAAGCAGCAGCCCAATCAGGCACGCACCATGCGCGCGCCGCACTTGGGGCAAGACACCTGATAGCAGGGAACGCCCGCCTGGTGCGGGAGGCGCTCCCCACAATTGGGGCAAACGCACTCTCCGCCCGGGCCAGCGCCTGCGCGGTTGCCGCCCATCCGTCCGCGGCCCCTGCCAGCGCCCCGACCAGCACCACCGCCCCTGCCAAAGCCAAAGAACCCTCGGAACATGGCACTCCTCCTGCTAACTCAGGCTAGCAGCAGAACTCACATTGTGCCGCCGCGCCCGCCGCGGAAACGAAACCTCCGCCCCCGGCAGGCGCCTTGTGTGCCGCCCGTGGGCACTGCTCGCCCTGGCCCACCACCATAGACCAGCCGCTCGAGAAGGCGTGGCAACGCCTGCTGCAGCATCAGCCCAGCAAACGCTCCGGCAGCGGCAAGCAGCTTCCCGGCGAGGGGCACGGCAACCACGACCTCACCCGGCTCCCTGCCGGGCTTCTGCACGGCAGGGCTGGGTTGCGCTTCCGCTTCCTCCACAGCGAACAGCGCCCCAGTTGGGCAAGCGTCAAGGCACAGCCCACAACCATTGCACCGCTCGGTGTCGACCATGGCCACTCCCTGCACGCGGATGGCACCCCGGGGGCAAGCAGCAGCGCAAGCGCCACAGCCGCGGCAGAGACTTTCGTTCACAGAGACCCATGTGGCCATAGCCCCCTCCCACAGGGTTCAGTGTGATCCTTCCTAGCGCAACTGATCCAGCCGCTTGAGCAAGTCATCCACCTGCTGCCGAAGGCGCTCGACCTCTTCGCGCAGCCCGGCCAGCTCTTGCGCGCTTCCGCTCGCCTCTGCGCCTCCCGGCGCCTGCGCTCCTCTCAGACCGCCCATCCACCCCGCGCGGCCGGGCTGCCCGCGCCCTGCGCCGCGGCCAGCACCCATGCCGCGCCCGCCCCAGGCGCCGGGACCCATTCCTGCGCCCCAACTCATCCCGGCGTGCGCCTGGGCACTGGGGCCGCCCAGACGCTCGAGCTCACCTCTCAAGAACGCCTCCACAGCCTGGCGAGCAGTACCACCAGCACAGCGATACACAGGTATTTGCGTGGCTTGCAGCAAGGCAAAGGCGTTTGGGCCTATCTGGCCAGTGATCACAGCCTCTACCGCAGCATTGACAATTGCCTGAGCTGCCTGAATCCCCGCGCCGCCCGGAGCGCCGGCAGCCTCGTTAGGCCGGGCTTCGTAAGAGAAATCGTCCGTCTCCACGAGCAAGAAGCAAGGGCACCGCCCGAAGACGGGCGAAACCGGAGCGTCTAGCTCTGGCCCTTCCACTGTTACCGCTACCCTCATGGCTCACCTCCTGGATGAAAAGGGGGCCGGTGTACAGAGACAGCACTCTGCTCCGGCCCCCAGACGGCTTACTTCTGTTCCTTCTCCAGCTCGTCAATGCGCTTCTGGATAGCCTCAAGCTGGCTGCGCAACCACTCGGCCTGCCGACGCAGCAACTCGGCTTCGGAGCTGGGTGCTCCTGCGAAGCCCGCCGCCCAAGGCGCTGCGGGTGCCCAGCCTGCCCAAGCAGGAGCTGCCCACGTGGGCCAGCGACCCGTGAGCAGGTATTCCGCGCAAGGGCCCAGGCCTGTCGGGCTGCGCCCTAACCAGCCAGGGCTGAACCCGAAGCGCATCCAGCCTGGCAAGCCCGTGAGGTAATACATGAACCGGTTACGCATAGAGTCACCTCCGATGAGCTTGGCTTGGTTGGCCTACCACCACCTGGCGGGCCAAGCCCCACGCGCATACGCTGGCCAATAAGGCGGTGTCACAGGCCATACGTAGGCAGCGGGACCAGCGGCCCACCACCGGCGCGGCAGCCACGGGTAGAAACGGCAAAATGGATAGGGGTTACCGCGGCCAAAGCCAAAACCGCGGCCCCAGAAACCTCTCCCACCGCGGCGCGGCATCTCAGCA
>JAPWUW010000309.1 GCA_028275325.1 Anaerolineae bacterium
GCTTGGGGGTGGGTGACTTGGCCGCTAACGTGCTCTGGCAGCGACGGATGCTGCGCTGCGAGCAGAACGCCGAGGGCCAACGGACTTTTCCATATCCGTGGCCGTCCGCCAATGACTCTCGGTGCCAGAAAAGGGGCCTTACTGCCGCAGGATGCGGCTCAGGAACTGCTTGGTGCGCTCGTGCTTGGGGTTCTCGTAAAGGCCTTCCGGGGTGTTCTCCTCGATGATCCGGCCCTCGTCCATTAAGACGATCCGATGGGCGGCGGCCCGCGCAAAGCCCATCTCGTGCGTGACGACAACCATCGTCATCCCTTCGGAGGCGAGCTCCAGCATGACGTCGAGCACTTCCTTTATCATCTCCGGGTCGAGCGCGGAGGTTGGCTCATCGAAGAGCATGATCTTGGGCTGCATGGCGAGGGCGCGCGCGATGGCCACGCGCTGCTGCTGCCCACCCGAGAGCTTATCGGGGTACACGTTGGCCTTATCCGGGATGCCCACCTTGCGCAGGAGCTCCATGGCGATCTCGCGCGCCTCTTTTTCGGAGCGCTTGCGCACAACCCTCTGGGCGAGCGTTATGTTCTCAAGCGCCGTGAGGTGCGGGAAAAGGTTAAAAAGCTGAAACACCATCCCGACCTCAGCGCGGATCTTGTTGATATCCGCGGCCTTGTCGGTCAAGGGGATGCCATCGACGACGATGCTGCCGGAATCGATCGCCTCAAGCCGGTTGATGCAGCGAAGGAGGGTGCTCTTGCCGCTGCCGCTTGGGCCGATGATCACCACCACCTCCCCGGCAGCCACATCGAGGCTCACACCGCGCAGGGCGTGCACGCCCCCGGGAAAGTGCTTGTGCACATCGCGTATCTGGATGATCGGCCTCGTGCTAGCGCTCACTCTGGCTCATCCTCCTCTCTATAGCCCGCGCTATTCCCGAGAAAAGGAACGTGAGGACAAGGTAAGAGACGGCCACCATGTTCCAGCTCTCGAACGCACGGTACGTCCGGCTCATGTAGAGCCGCCCCTGGCGGGTGAGATCCGCTACAGATAGGACCGAGACGAACGACGAATCCTTGAGCAGCGCCACGCCATCGTTGGCAAGCGGCGGCAGCACCCTGCGCACGGCCTGCGGCAGGATGACGTAACGCATGGCCTGCGCGTAGCTCATGCCAAGAGAGCGCGCCGCCTCCATCTGCCCGTGATGGATGGATTGGATGCCGGCCCGGAAGACCTCGGCGATGTACGCGCCATAGCCGAGCCCCAGCCCGACAACGGCCGCCGCAAACTCGCTGAACTCCACCTCGTGCCCAAGCGCCTGCGCCAGCGCCCCTTTTATGAAGGGCCGCACCACAAAACCGAGGTAGAGCACCTGCACGAGCATCGGCACACCCCGGAAGACCTCGACGTATACGGTTGAGACCGTGTAGGGGTGCAGCACAGCGGGCGCAAAGTAGGCCGCCAGCGCCAGAACAAGTGCGGATTGGGCCGAAACGGGCGGCAGTGCCTGCCACAGCCTTGCCAGCATCGTGTAGCCGCCGAGAACCACTGCCACCCTGAGGAGCCCGAAAACGGCATACCGTGGCCGCAGCGTCGATCGCAGCCCGGCTGGCGGCTTCGTCACGCGGCCAAGCCCAGCGATGAGGCCCATGACCACAGCAAGCAAGAAGGAGTAGATGGTGACAGATATCGTCACCTGCACGCCCAGGCCGAGGAAGCGCAGGATATCGAGGCTCACTGTCGTCCAGGTGACGCTTGGCTGTGTGGCGGCCAGAAGCTCTTCTGCGCTGCCGGCCTGCGCGAAGCTCACCGTCACCTGAATCGTCTGGCTCAACCCTGGCCGCAGGGCCTTGATCTGCCAGAGGAGGCCTGTCTCCTCCGCTTTCTCCGGCGATGGCTCGGCGCGCACGAACCTGGCCCCGGCCGGCAGGACCTCGCGCACGGCGATGTTCACCGCCTCTGCGGGCCCCTCGTTGCGCACCGTGAGCTCGTAGGTGAAGGCTCTGCCCGCGGAGAGGCTCAGGCTCGGCACTTTCCTTGTCGCCTGCACCCGGGCGGGGGAAAGGATGAAGAGCAGGATGAGCACACCGATGCCAGCCAGGACAAGCACCCACCAGGGGATGCTGTCAAGAGAGCTCAGGAGCGCCCCGCCCAGAGAGCGCGGCCTTTCGGCCACAACTGCACCTGCGCTTTCGCGCGTGGAGGTCGTCATCTCCCTCTCCTCGGCCGACCCTGGCAATGAGCTCAAGCTCCTTTAGCGCCGCAGGCGCGGGTCGAGCGCATCGCGCAGCCCATCGCCCAGAAGGTTGAACGCCAGCACCGTGAGCATGATCGCAAGCCCGGGGAAGAACACCGTGTGCGGCGCTGTGAAGACCAGGTTGCGGTGCTGGGCGAGCATGAGGCCCCATTCCGGCGTCGGCATGCGCGCGCCCAGCCCAATGAAGCCGAGCGCGGCCGCATCAAGTATGGCTGAGGCGATGCCAAGTGTCGCCTGAACGATGAGCGGCGTGAGCGCATTGGGCAGAATGGTGCGAAAGAGAATGCGGGCACTCGGCACTCCCACAGCCCGGGCAGCGAGCACGTAATCCTGCTCTTTAATCGAGAGAATGCTTGCCCGCACAATGCGCGCATAGACGGGGATCGAAACGAAGGCTATGGCATAGAGCGCGTTGGTGAGCCCCGGCCCCAGGATGGCCACGACGGCAATGGCCAAGAGCAAGCTCGGGAAGGCTAGCATGATATCCATGAGGCGCATCAAGATGTTGTCGATGGCTCCAGCCGCGTATGCCGCCACAGCACCGACAAGGGTTCCCACGAGGGCAGCGCTGCCCACCGTGAAGAACCCGACAAAGAGCGAGATCCTAGCGCCGTAAAGGACGCGGCTGAAGACATCCCGCCCCAGGGCATCAAGCCCCATGATATGCTCTGAGCTGGGCGGGGCATTGCGCTGCGCCAGGATTTGCGCCGTCGGGTCATAGGGCGCGATGACGGGCGCAAGGATGGCCGCAAGCAAGAGCACGGCAAGAATCCCCATCCCGGCCAGGGCAACGGGGTTGTGCGCCAGGTGCCGCCAGATGTCGCGCCAGAGGCCGCGCGGCCTCGCTGGAGCGCCAAACGTCAGGGGGAGCGCTGCTGCTGGCCTTGCCTGGCTAACTCCCTGCATCGTGGCCCGCCTCAGTCGTAGTGGATGCGCGGGTCGATCCACGCGTAGGTGAGGTCGACCATCAGGTTGATGAACACGAAAAGGCAAGCGATCACGAGCACTGCTCCCTGCACAACGGGGTAATCTCTCGCCAGGATCCGGTCCACCACGAGCCTGCCCACCCCCGGGAGCGAGAAGACTGTCTCGGTGAGGAAAGCGCCGCCGAGGAGGTAGCCAACCTCGATCCCGATGGTGGTCACGATCGGCAGGAGCGCGTTCTTCATGGAGTGCCGCCAGAGCACGGCACGGCGCAAGAGCCCTTTGGCGTAGGCGGTGCGCACGTAATCCTGCCCCAGCACATCGAGGAGGCTGGAGCGGGTCATGCGCGCGATGAGAGCCATCGGGATGGTCGCCAGCGCGATGGAGGGTAGGATGAG
>JAPWUW010000311.1 GCA_028275325.1 Anaerolineae bacterium
CAAGCTCTCTGGCCGCTCTAACCAGATTCTAATGAATTAGCCGGGGTGCGCCAACAAAGTTGCGCTATAGTGCTGGCACGGCTGGGGAGCGGCCTGGCCCCGGCGCCCTGGTGTGGGCCCGATTCTTGCACCGCCTCTTTGGGCAAAGGGAAGCGGGCAACCGCAACTGCAGGCTGCCCGCCCTGGGGTGAGCGATGGGATTCGAACCCACGTTCTCCTGGGCCACAACCAGGTGCCTTGAACCACTCGGCTACGCTCACCGTACGAGGCCATTGTATAATGGGTGTTCCTGCCCGGCAAGTAGCCGGCAGAGCTAGAAGCGGAGGAAGGCAAGGAAGGGTGAAGAGCGCGCTCAGAGGACTCATTTGCCTTGCATGCTGCCTTGCGCCCTTCCTTGCGGGGGCGCTGCCGGCGCGCGCACAAGAGCCGGCGGCGCCCGGAGACAGAGGCCCGCTCTCGCTCGTGGGCGTGGAGGGCGAGGAGCTGCTCGTCGAGCTTGTGGCGCCGGAGCCGCAGATCGCGCTCGTGGCCGGCGAGGACGGCGCCGGGCGCGCCCAGGTAGAGGCACAGGGCTTTAGCCCCAGTGGCCCTGCCGGTGCGCCAGCCCTGCCGGCAGCCACCGCCTGGGTTGTCGTGCCGCATGGTGCCAGGGTGAGCCTGGAGATCCTGCGGCAAGAGACGGAGGTCCTGGCATTGCCCGCACCGCCCCTCCCCGTTCCCTCAGTCGAGCCCGCGTGGGGCCCAACGGGCGAGCTCCTCGGCTCGCAGCTGCGCTACCGGGAGGATCCTGCCCACTACGGGGCGGCGCTCTACCCGGCGAGCCTTTGCGAGCTTGCCGCGGACGTGCAGCTGAGGGAGTGGCGGCTCGTGCAGGTGCGCTGCACGCCCTACCAGTACCGCCCGGCCGAGCGCTCGCTCCTTGTGACGCGGCGGGCGCTGCTCCGCCTGCAGGCCGGTCCCCTGCCGCCGGCACGGCTTTTGGCGCAGGCCGAGGGGCCGTTCACTGCCGCCCTCTCCCGCGCAGTTCTGAACCCGCAGCACCTTGCGAGCCTGGGGCAGGTGCCGGCGCTGCGCGCGCTCGCCGTGCCGGAGCCGCCGGGGAGGCTGCGCATTTGCGTTGCCGCCGGCGATGGCATCTACGCGGCAGCGTTCGAGCAGCTGCGCCGCGCCGGGCTGCCCGAGAACCTCCCCACCACGAGCCTGCGGCTTTCCCTCGCCGGTGAGGAAGTGCCCATCGGGGTGGAGGAGCTGGATGCCGACGGCCTCTTTGGCCCGGGAGAGCGCATCCTCTTCTACGGAGAGGAGCGAGAGAGCCCCTACGGCACCGAGAACTGCTACTGGCTGGATTGGGGCGCTGGCGAGGGAAAGCGCCTGCAGGGCCGCTCCGTGAGCGGGCCCGAAGGGGCAGCCCCCGGCAAGCTCTACAAAACCATCCCTCTGCGCAACTACGACCCGCGCTACCCGGATCCTTGGCGCAGCGACTGGACGGATATCTTCGTCTACAGCCACGTCTACTCCCCCGTGGCGGAGGATGGCCACTTCTACGCCGGCATCCTGCAGGCGCGCCAGCCCGCCGAAATGCCGGATCGGGAATGGTTTGCCGCAAGCACCCCTGATGCGGCTCCAGGAGAGGCGAGTTTCACCCTCAACCTCCTCGGCGTGACGGAGGGGCAGCACCGCGTGGAGCTGGCCTATCTCGTCACGAGCGTGGCCGCGCACAGCCGGCTCTTCCTGCCGCTTGTGCTCTCCGGGGCGAGCACAGCCACCGGCCAGCAGGCGCAGGCCGAGCCGCCTTACACGGAGCTGGGCGCAGCCTCCTGGCAGGGCGCTGGGCCAGTGCTTGTGAGCCACAGCGTGCCGGCCTCAGATGGCCTCACCATTGTGCGGCTGACGCTCCCGGGCAGCAAGGACGAGAGCGGCAACTACCGGCCCGAGCGGGCGCTCATCGCGCGGCCGCAGCTCACCTACCCGGTTGCGCTGGCAACCGAGGGCGCCCTGGTGGCCACAGGAGAGAAAGGCCCCAGGAGCTATGAGGTCCAAGGATTCAGGGCCGTGCCCCGAGCCTGGGACGTCACAGACCCCAGGAACCCCATGGAGCTTGGCGGTTTCGCCCTGCGGCGGGAGGGCAACACCTATGCCATTGCCTTCGCCGACGAGGCCGCGGAACCGCGCGTCTACGCCTTTGCCGACGAGCAAGGCCTCAAGAGCCCAAGCGCCATCGAGGCCCCAGAGCCGTTCCTGGCCGCAGGTGCGCCGGCGCAGTACCTCATCATCGCGCCAAAGGAGTTCCTGCCAGCCGCACAAGCACTCGCCGCCCACCGCCGCGCGCAGGACGGGCTGAGCACAGCAATTATCACTGTGCAGGCCATTTACGACCGCTTCAGCTACGGCATGCTGGATCCGGAGGCCATTCGCCAGTGCGTGCGGCTGCTCTATGAGAGCTGGGCCCAGGGCGGCGCACACACGCTGCAATACGTGCTCTTGCTTGGCGATGGCTCTTACGACTTCAAGAACCGGCTCAACCACGGCCTTGCCAACTTCATCCCGCCATACCTGGCGGAGGACCTGGATCCGCACTGGGGCGGCCAGGCCGGCTCCGACCACCTCTTCGCCAATGAAAGGGGCGTGCCGCCGAGCGTGCTGGTGGGGCGGATCCCGGTGCGCAGCCTCGAGGAGGCGCAGCTTGCCGTGGACAAGCTCATCGCCTACGAAACGGGGCGGCTCGGGCCCCCGGCCCGCAAGCTCCTCTTTGCCGCCGACGACCCGCACTTGTACGCCGATATCGGAGCCGAGCCCTTTCGCTTCGACGCGCTGGCCGAGGGGGCGATCGCCTCGCTCCTCGGCTCCGGCCTGGCAGGCGAGCAGGATATCGTGCGCATATACCAGACAAGCAGCAACCCTCCGGAGCCCGGCTACTACTACAGCGACGATGAGGCCGACACGCAAGAGCTGCTCTCTCGCTGGCGCGCGGGCGTGGCCGTGCTCTACTATGCCGGCCACAGCCACTACTGGGGCTGGGCGACGCCAAAGCTCCTGCGGACGGAGGATATCGCTGCCATGGGGCCAACGCCCTTGGCGCTTGCCGCCTCCATGACCTGCTTCACGGGCGTTTTCTACCACCCAAACGCCCCTTCCCTCGATGAGGCGCTGCTAGTTGCGCCCGACCGGGGCCTCGCCGGGGCCATATCGCCGTTCAGCATGGGCAGCCCCATCGGCCACCGGCAGATGCAAGGCCGCATACTGAGCAGCCTGCTCAGTGAGGGCACCCTGGGCGAGGCTATGCTCGCTGGGAAGCTCGCGCTTGACACAACCCAGCGTGACCTGATAGATACGTACGGGCTTCTTGGCGATCCTGCCACACGGCTTACCCTGGGCACGCCCGTGACGGCCGGCAAGCTCTACCTGCCGCTCGTGCTGAACGCGGCAGGCGGCTAGCATCGCCCCGTGCCCGAGCTTCGGCCTGATCCTGACCTGAAAGGGAGGAAGACGCAATGCAAAAGGAAAGAGCTCTGACCATCGGCCTGGTTCTTGCTATCGTGGCTGCG
>JAPWUW010000310.1 GCA_028275325.1 Anaerolineae bacterium
GAGCTGGACGAGCGCTGGTGGCAGCAGGTGGGCCTGCGGCCGGCCGATAAGCCCTGGCCGCAAGTGCGGGAGGAGCTTGCGGATGCCCTCGAGGCCTGGCGCACCAACCCACTCGCCAGGCGCATCATCTCCCTCACCACCGACTACGTCGTGGGGGAAGGGATCAAGCTGCGCTGCAACGACGAGCAGGCGCAGGAGTTCATCGACCGGTTCTGGCAACACCCCCAGAACCGCATGGACATGCGCCTCCCGGGCCTGTGCGACGAGCTCAGCCGCAGCGGGGAGCTCTTCCTGCTCCTCTCGCGCAACCCGGCCGATGGCATGAGCTACGTGCGGGCCATACCAGCGCAGCAGATCACACGCGTCATCGCAGATGAAGAGGACGCCGAGCGCGAGCTCTGGTACCAGCAGGGGCAAGATCTCTCCCTGCAGGGGGAAAACCGGCCTCCTTATCAAAGTAGGGGAGCCGCTTCTCCTTCCTTCTCAGGAAGTGAGGCACCAGGCGGGAGAGCTGCCCGCTACTGGCCATCGCCGTTTGCCGCGCCGGAGGCCGATCAGGTGCTCCTGCATTACGCCATCAACCGGCCAGCCGGCTGCACGCGCGGCGAGGGGGATCTTGTGCCCATCCTGCCCTGGCTGCGCCGCTACCGCGAGTGGCTGGAGGACAGGGTGCGGGTCAACCGCTTCCGCAACGCCTTCGTCTGGAAGGTGACGCTTCAGGGCGCAGGGGAAAGCGAGCTGCGCCGGCGACGCTCCGAGCTGCTGCAGCCACCGCCGCCAGGCTCTGTGATCGTCACCAACGAGGCCGAGCGCTGGGAGGCGGTGAACCCCCAGGTGCAGGCCCAGGAGGCGGCGGGGGATGGCAAGGCGCTGCGGCTCATCGTGGCGGCGGGGGCCGGGGTGCCGCTGCACTTCCTCTCCGAAGGCGAGAGCGCCACGCGCACCACGGCCGCAGAAATGGGGGACCCGACCTTCCGCCACTATCGCCAGAGGCAGCTCTTCTTCTGCCACATGCTTGAGGACCTGGCCATGACGGTGCTCGGGCGGGCAGCAGCGCTGGGGCGCATCCAGCTGCCCGAGGGGTTGCGGGTGGTGGCCGAGGCAGGGCCAGTGACGCGCGCCGATAGCCTGCGCCTGGCCCAGACGGCGCGCGAGCTCGCTCAAGCCCTGCCGCTTTTCCTGGAGCGCGGCTGGCTTGAGGACGAGCAGGCCCGCTCCTGGGTGCAGCGGCTGCTCGGCAGCGCTTAGGAGGGCCGCTGTGAGCAAGCTCTACAGGCCGCCACGGCCACTGCAGGTGGAGGCCGATGCCGCCGGCAGGCCAGTAGCCGTGCGCTGGCGTGGCGCGCTCTACCGTGGGCAGGCCCACAGCCACTGGCGCATCCACACCGGCTGGTGGGAGGAAGAGATCTGGCGGGATTACTACCTTTGGGAGGGGGAGGGGCTGCTCTGCGAGCTCTACCGCGACCGGCTGCGGGGGGATTGGTACATGCACCGGGTTTACGACTGAGCCATACCGAGGAGGTGCACTCACATGGAAGAGCTGAAGGGAACGCAAGAGGTACGGGCCTTGCTGGGCGCAGTGCTCCCTGCCGAGGTGGCACCGCGCACCTTCGAGGTCATCTGCATGCGCAGCGGGGAGGCAAACGGGCTCTACTACCCCGCCGAAGCGCTGCAGCGCTCCGTGCAGGAGGGGCTCTGGGAAGGCGCAACCGCCTTTGCCAACCACGCAAGCCCTGCTGCGGAAACGCGCCCCGGCGGCAGAGCCATTGAAGATGTCGTCGGTGTGCTGAGCAGCGCGCAGTGGACGGGAGAAGCGATCCTTGCCCGCCTCACCTGCTCCGGCCCGAAGGGGGAGATGGTGGCGCAGCTTGCGCGCGAGATCCTCGCCGCCCAGGAGCGCGGGGAACCGGCGCCCAACATCGGCCTCTCGGCCGACCTCATCGTGCAACGGGAGCGGCAGAGCAACCGCATCCAGCGCATCGTGCGGGTAAACAGCGTCGATGTCGTCTACAGCCCAGCGGCAGGTGGCGCCTTCCTGAGGGCGCTCAACACGGGCCTGCCCCAACGAGCCCACTCATCGCAGAGGAAGCGGCGGCAATCTCTCTCCCCCCTTGGGGAAGATGCAAAGAGAAAGGGAGGAAACTCGATGCCAAACGAACAGGCAACGGCACGCACAGAGGAACTGGCACTGGAAGAAGAAGGCCTGCAGCTTGGCCTGGCGCTTGAGGAATCCCGTCAGGTGCTCTCAGCGCAGTGCGCTTACCTACTCCAGGCGGCCCTGCAGGGCAGCGACCTGCCTCAGCCGCTGAAGGATGAAGTGCGCCAGGAGTTTGCCGGCAAGATCTTCCGCCCCGAGGCGCTGCAGCAGCGCCTGGAGGAGAAGCGGCGCACCTGGGCGAGGCTCCTTGAAGCTCAAGTGGTGCGCGGGGCCGGCGCGCGCGTGAGCACGCGCGATGAGCTGGAGCGGATCCGCCTGGCCACAGAGAGGCTCTTTGGCCTGTCGGTGCCAGAGGATGCCCTTTCCATCCCCAGGCTTTCTGGCATCAGGGAGCTATACCTGCTCCTCACTGGCGACCACGAGTTCCACGGCCACGCTCACCCCGAGAGGGTGCAGCTGGCAAACGTCACCACGGCCACGATGGCCAACCTGACGGCCGATGTGCTCAACAAGGTGATGCTGCAGGCCTACAACCGGCGCGAGCGCTGGTGGGAGCCGATCGTGACGCACCGGGATCTCCTGCGCTTCCAGGAAATGAAGATGATCCGCGCCTACGGGTTCTCCACCCTTTCCACCGTGGCCGAAGGGGCAACCTATACGGAGAAAACGTGGGACGACCTGCAGGAGACGGCTGAGATCGTGAAGAAAGGCAACTACGTCGGCGTGACGCTTGAGATGATCATGGCCGACGACCTGGAGGCCGTGCGCGCCATTCCCCAGCTCCTGGGGTCAGCCGCCTGGAACACCGTCTCCGATGCTGTTTCCGCCATCTTTACGGCCAACGGCGGGACGGGCCCGCTCATGTCCGATGGCGAGCAGCTTTTCTCCTCAGCGCACAACAACCTGGGAACAGCGGCGCTCGATTTCGACAGCTTCGACGCCGCGCAGGTGGCCGTCATGAGCCAGACGGAGCCCGGCAGCGGCCGACGGCTGGGCGTGCCGGCCCGTTACCTGCTCGTGCCGGTGCAGCTGCGCTCCACAGGCATGATCCTGCGCAACAGCATCAACAGGCCTGGCGGCGCGCAAAACGAGGTGAACCCCTGGTACGACGATTTCGAGGTGATCGTCGTGCCGCCCTGGACGGACCCTAACAACTGGGCACTGGCCACGGACCCCAACGTGGCCGAGCACATAGTGCTGGGGTGGCTGCAGGGCCAGCGGGAACCGGAGATCTTCACCGCCGCAGAGGAGACATCAGGCTCCATGTTCACCAACGACGAGCTGCGCATCAAGGTGCGGTTTTTCATCTGCTGCGGCGTGGCCGACTACCGCGGCCTCTATAAGGCCAACGTGGCATAACCCCACCCCCGGCCCCTCCCCTGCGAAG
>JAPWUW010000312.1 GCA_028275325.1 Anaerolineae bacterium
CCCCTTCCCAACTGAGAAGTGGCAGGAAACTGCGACCCCTGCGCCCGAGTTTCCCCGGACGATCGACCTAGGAGTGGCTGGACCTTGTAAGCCCAGCACTGCTCCCTAGAAAGGAGGTGATCCAGCCGCACCTTCCGGTACGGCTACCTTGTTATGACTTACTCCCAGTCACCAGCCCCGCCTTCGGCGGCTGCCTCCTCATCGGTTGGCTCACCGACTTCAGGCGTTGCCGGCTCCCATGAGCTGACAGGCGGTGTGTACAAGGCCCGGGAACGTATTCACCGCAGTATGGCTGACCTGCGGTTACTAGCAACTCCGCCTTCATGCAGTCGGGTTGCAGACTGCAATCTGAACTGAGACCGGCTTTGGGGATTGGCTCCGCCTCGCGGCTTGGCAACCCATTGTACCGGCCATTGTAGCGTGTGTGTAGCCCAGGACATAAAGGCCATGCTGACTTGACGTCGTCCCCACCTTCCTCCGGTTTGGTACCGGCAGTCCCGCTAGAGAAGTACAACTAGCGGCGAGGGTTGCGCTCGTTGCGGGACTTAACCCAACACCTCACGGCACGAGCTGACGACAGCCATGCAGCACCTGTGCACGCTCCCCCGAAGGGGTCGTTCGGCTTTCGCCTCCCTACCACGTGCATGTCAAGCCCTGGTAAGGTTCTTCGTGTTGCATCGAATTAAACCACACGCTCCGCTGCTTGTGCGGGCCCCCGTCAATTCCTTTGAGTTTTAGCCTTGCGGCCGTAGTCCCCAGGCGGGGTGCTTAACGCGTTAGCTGCGGCGCTGATGGGGTCGATACCACCAACACCTAGCACCCATCGTTTACGGCGTGGACTACCGGGGTATCTAATCCCGATCGCTCCCCACGCTTTCGCGCCTCAGCGTCAGGTGCAGGCCAGGGAGCCGCCTTCGCCACTGGTGTTCCTCCCGATATCTACGCATTTTACCGCTACACCGGGAATTCCGCCCCCCTCTCCTGACCTCAAGCCCTGCAGTATCGTACGGCCTCCCCCAGTTGAGCCAGGGGCTTTCACGCACGACTTGCAGGACCGCCTGCGCGCGCTTTACGCCCAGTGAATCCGGATAACGCTCGCCTCCTACGTATTACCGCGGCTGCTGGCACGTAGTTAGCCGAGGCTTATTCCCGAGGTACCGTCCGCGCTCTTCCCTCGGAAAAGGGCTTTACAACCCGAAGGCCTTCTTCGCCCACGCGGCGTCGCTGGGTCAGGCTTTCGCCCATTGCCCAAGATTCCTCCCTGCTGCCTCCCGTAGGAGTCTGGCCCGTGTCTCAGTGCCAGTGTGGGGGGCCGCGCTCTCACGCCCCCTACGGATCGTCGCCTTGGTGAGCCATTACCCCACCAACTAGCTAATCCGCCGCAGGCCCCTCCCCGAGCGACCTTTCGGCCTTTACTCGACTGACCGAACAGCCGAGCACATGCGGGATTAGCTACCCTTTCGGATAGTTATCCCCCACTCGGGGGCAGGTCACCTACGTGTTACTCACCCGTTCGCCACTAACCCGCTCTCCGAAGATCGCGGGCCGTTCGACTTGCATGGGTCAGGCGCGCCGCTAGCGTTCATCCTGAGCTAGGATCAAACTCTCCGTAAAGAGTTCAATCCCAATCTCGTTGCTCAAAGGAGCCGCACTTCGCTTCCTGCCACTCTTCAGTTGTTAAGGTACAGCCTCTATCCTACTGAGCAGTACCCAGCTGCGCAACTTTCGGCTTCACTGAAGCAGACAGCCGACCTTCACTCACCAGCTGAGCAAGCCCCATTCTACTCAGCAGACGTCGCCTTGTCAAATCCCGAACAAGCTCCACCTCAGCCGATGCTGAGCTTCGCCTGCAACCGCAAGCACGACCATCTTGAACTAAGCTTAGCGCCATGTCGGCGCAACGCGCAAACTTCGCTCGCGCTGGCGCGCTCGCTCCACCCAGACTAGAATTTGGGCGATCCATGAGGTCGCATTGAGAGGTTGCTTGGCTCGCCTGTGCCTGAACGGCGGAAACTGCGGCTTTGTAACGGCTATCACTGCTGAGGCCAATCCGGCCTCAGGCAAGGTTCGCTTGCACCTTGAGAGTCAGTGCCCGCATGTCTGCCGGCTCGCAGCCGCTCTTCCCCCGCTCAAGCCCCTTCAGGAGCTCTCTTACCGGGGTGGCGGGCCAGAAACGCTGCGCCTGGCCCGGGAGTACTTGCCGCACACAGCCTGCCCAGTTGCCATCGGTATCCTGAAGGCGCTAGAGGTCGCGGCGGGCCTGGCGCTGCCCCAAAAGGTCACCCTCGAGTTCTGCTCAGAACCGGAGGACAAGGAGGAATAGCCATGCAACTAGGCGAAAGGGAAAGACGTTACGTGCTGCAGAAGTTCCAGGGCCTCAAGGATCCGGTGCGTCTGGTCATGTTCACCCAGGAGACGGAATGTGAGTTCTGCGCGGATACGCGCGCGCTTGTTGAGCAGGTGGCATCTCTCTCCCCTTTACTGAGCGCTGAGATCTATAACTTCGTCCTCGACCGCGAGAAGGCAACTGAATATCGCGTGGACAAGATCCCCGCAATTGCCATTGTTGGCGCGGCCGATTACGGCCTGCGCTACTACGGCATCCCCGCGGGCTACGAGTTTGCTGCCTTGATCGAGGACATTGTGGACGTCTCGAGGGGAGATTCTGGGCTCTCCGCTGAGAGCCGCAGCCAGCTCAAGCAATTGGACGCCCCTGTCCACCTGCAAGTGTTCACGACGCCGACCTGACCATATTGCCCGCAGGCCGTGCGCCTGGCACACAAGGCGGCGATCGAGAGCCCGCTGGTAGTAGCTGATGCGGTTGAGGCCATGGAATTCCCGCATCTTGTGCTGCGCTATCAGGTCCAGGGTGTGCCCCGCACAGTAATCAACGAGAGGTACTTCCTTGACGGCGCTGTGCCAGAGGCGCAGTTCGTCTCAGCCATCCTCCGGGCGGCCATGCAATCGCCGCAGGCCTGAAGGCTGAGCGCTGGAAACCGCACATGCCGGAAATGTTGCCTGCCGGCAAACTGCCCAACGAGCTACTGGCGGCGCTCCTCGCGCGCTACGTGAAGAGCAGCCCGCGCGTTGTAGTGCCGCCAGGCGTTGGCAGAGATGCCGCCGTCATCGATTTCGGCGATCGCTACCTCGTAGCCAAGACGGACCCTATCACCTTTGCCACTGACGAGGCCGCCTGGTACCTCGTGAACGTGAACGCCAATGACATCGCGACGACAGGCGCAACACCGCTATGGCTCCTGTGCACGGCGCTATTGCCAGCGGGCAAAGCCGACGCCGCGTCGGTGGAGCAGCTGTTCGCCAGCCTCAACAGCGCCTGCTCTGAGCTGGAGATAGCTCTGTGCGGTGGCCACACGGAGATCACCACAGCCGTGGTACAACCAGTTCTCGTCGGGCTGATGCTCGGCGAGGTCGCCAAAGACAAGCTCATCCGCTCAGATGGCGCCAGGCCCGGCGATGCGATCATCCTGACCAAGGGCATTGCCATCGAGGGCACGGCGCTCCTTGCGCGCGAGCTGGG
>JAPWUW010000039.1 GCA_028275325.1 Anaerolineae bacterium
GGATAAAGTGCAGATCGAAGTCCTGCAGGCACCTATCGTCACCGAAGCGTCCACGGCCATGGCGATGTACGAGAACGGCGAGATCGATTACCTCGGGGATCCAGGGTGGGGCCCGCCTCTGCCGGACATGGACCGCATCAAGGCCGACCCGACGCTCAGCAAGGAGCTGCAGATCCTGCCGCGGCTTTGCACGTACTACTATGGCTTCATGAACAACAAGCCGCCGTTTGACAACGACAAGGTGCGCAAGGCCTTCTCCTATGCCATTGACCGGCAGACCCTTATAGACTCCTTGCTCAAGGGAGAGCAGAAGCCTGCCAACTGCTTCACTTGCCCGGGTGTGTTCGGGAGCCCGGCGTTCGACCCGGAGGTGGGCCTGCTCTACGACCCAGAGAAGGCCAAGCAGATGCTGGCTGAGGCTGGCTACCCCAATGGGGAGGGCTTCCCGCAGGTGACTCTCATGCTCAACCAGTCTGAGGCGCACCTGCAGATAGCGCAGGCTATCCAGGCCATGTGGAAAGAAGTCCTTAACGTGGAGGTGAGCATTGAGCAGCAGGAGTGGAAGGTCTACCTGCAGACGCTCAAGCCAGACTCGCCGGACGAGGACAAACCGCACATTTACCGCATGGGCTGGTG
The DNA here is from genome assembly GCA_028275325.1 of Anaerolineae bacterium. Taxonomy (GTDB): domain Bacteria; phylum Chloroflexota; class Anaerolineae; order DRVO01; family DRVO01; genus JAPWUW01. The sequence continues at coordinate 637 of JAPWUW010000039.1, forward strand.
TGCCGACTACCTCGATGCCAACAACTTCCTGAAGGACGTCTTCCACAGCAAGAGCACGGAAAACTATGCCAAGTTCTACAACGCTGAGTTTGACGCCCTTGTGGAGGAGGCGGCGAAGGAGCAGGATCCGGAAAGGCGCAAGGAGCTGTACAAGAAGGCGGAGATTATCCTCAACAACGAGGTGACAGCCATCGCGCCAATCTACTTCTACACGAGGATCTCGCTCACCAAGCCGTACCTCACGCGCATCACGAACCCACTGGGCATGGATCACGTCTGGAAGTGGAAGCTGGATTGGCAGGCCAAGAAAGCGGCGCGCGGCGCATAGGAGCGTGCTGCCTGGCAGGGGAGGGGTCAAGGGCGCCCCTCCTCTGCCGGTGCACGAGAAGAGCGTTTGTGGGCTGCGCAGCGGCTGAGATGTGGCCAAGAGTCTGGAAATAGGTTCTGGAAGCTAGAAGGAAATGGGTGCATTCATAGTACGGCGTCTGTTCTGGTCGGTTCCTGTGCTGTTGGCATTGTTGCTGGCGGTGTTTTTGCTCATGCAGGCGGTGCCTGGTGGCCCCTTTGATTTCGCAGGTGAGAAAAACTTGCCTGCCTCTGTCGTGCGCAACTTGGAGCGCAAGTACGGGCTGGATAAGCCGTTGCACGTCCAGTTTTACAACTACGTGGTCTCGCTTGTCCTGCACGGGGATATGGGCCCATCGTTTCGGCAGCGGGGCCGCACGGTGAATGAGATCATCGCCGAGAGCCTGCCCATCTCCGCGCAGCTCGGGATTATGGCCATTGGGCTGGCGCTGATCATCGGCATCCCGGCAGGGATTATTGCCGCCCTCAACCACAATACATGGCTCGACTACCTGGCCTCTTTCCTTGCCATCGTGGGAGTTTCCATTCCAGCGCTGGTGATGGGGCCACTGCTCTACTGGATTTTTGCGCTCAAGCTTGGCTGGCTGCCGGTTGCCCTGTGGGGGGCGGAAAGGCCCTTCATCCTCGGCTTTATCCCCATTCCGACCGCCAAGTTCATCCGTCATGCCATCTTGCCTACCTTTGCCCTGGGCACAGGGCTGTCGGCAAGCATTGCTCGCCTGACGCGAGCGAGCCTCTTGCAGGTCATTCGCGAGGACTACATTCGCACAGCGCGGGCCAAGGGGCTGCGCGAGCGGGTCGTCGTCATTCGGCACGCGCTCAAGAACAGCCTGATCCCGGTCGTCACGGTGCTTGGGCCGATGTTTGCGGCCGTCGTGACGGGGACGGTCGTCATCGAGGCTATTTTTGGCATTCCGGGGATGGGGAAGTATTTTGTGCAGAGCATAAATAACCGGGATTACCCGCTCATCATGGGCGTGACACTCGTTTACTCAGTTATACTGGTGCTGTCCAACCTGTTTGTAGATATCGCTTACGCGTGGCTTGACCCGCGCATTCGTTATTCATAGGTGGTGATCGAGCAGCATGGCAGTGCAAGAAAGCACGATGGCCGTTTTTCGTGGCGAGGCCTTGCGCAAGGCTCGCAGCCCTTGGGCTGATGCCTGGCGCCAGCTTCTGCGCAATCGTCTCGCCGTGGGAGCGCTCGCCTTCATACTCTTGCTCACAATCGTGGCGATTGCCGCTCCCCTCATTGCCCCCTACGGCTACGACGAGACTCACTTCAAGGACAATTACGCGCGGCCAGGCAATCAGTACCTTCTGGGGGCAGACTACCTGGGCCGGGATCTGCTCAGCCGCACCATTTATGGGGCGCGCGTCTCGCTCTCGGTGGCCTTCGTTGCCGCCACGGTCAGCCTTGTCTTGGGCATTGCCTACGGCACAGTATCTGGCTACCTGGGCGGATGGGTAGATAACTTGATGATGCGCATTGTGGATTTCCTCTATGGGCTACCCGTGCTCATTATCATCATTTTGATGCAGGTGTATTTCAAGGCTGTTTCGCGCCGCCAGGGGCTTACTGGAATAATGGCCGCTTTGGTGCGCATTGATACTGCCATGGGGGGCCTGTTTTTTGTGTTTATAGCGTTGGGGCTCGTGAACTGGATTGGCATGGCGCGCATAGCCCGTGGCCAAGTTCTGTCGTACCGAGAGAGGGAGTTCATTGAGGCAGCACGGGCTGTGGGAGTTGGTTCGCTGGGGATCATCTTTCGTCACTTGCTGCCGAACATCCTCGGCCCTTGCATTGTCGCTGAGACCTTGGCCATTCCGGGTTACATCATGACCGAAGCATTCCTGAGCTACATCGGCCTCGGGGCTAACCCCCCTACGCCCAGCTGGGGCATCATGATCAACGAGGGTTTCCAGGGCATCCGCTCTTACCCGCATGTTATCCTGGTTCCGGCGGCTGCTCTCACGCTCACGGTGCTTGCTTTCAACTTCCTCGGTGATGGTCTGCGCGATGCGTTTGACCCCCGCCTGAGGCAGTAACCTCTCCAGTTTGCCGAAAGCCAGCTTCGCCTGAAGCGCCACATCCGTGCTATAATGGGGTGTTGGCGCACCTCTTGCATGAATAAAGCTTGAGAAGGGGCAAGGAATGGGGTGATTGATTCCGTCTCTGAGGGCTTGGCGCTCGTGCGCCGGCGTCCGGGGCTGATCGCGCTGCCCGTGGCCATTGACCTGCTTCTGTGGGCGGCGCCGCAGCTCTCCCTGGAACCGCTCGCCAGGCGGGCGGCTGAAGGCGTTGTGGCGCCGGCTGGGCTCACTGGCTCAGAGGCATACGAGGCGGTGAGGGCAGTGCGCGAGTTCCTGCTGGATTTCGGCCAGCATTCCAATTTGCTTGCGCTGCTTGGCAACGGGTTCGTCGGGGTGCCGAGCATCCTTTCGGCTGGGCTGCCGGAGGGGTTGCAGCACCTGGGAGGCCGCTTGCTCGTGCAGTCGTTCCCCACGGCGCTCGCTCTAGCTGTGGTGCTTACGCTGGCCGGGCTGGTTGTTGCAGCAGCGTACCTCACGGCCATCGCCGCAGCGGTCCGTGAGGAGCCGATCGCCTTCTCCTCGTTCCTGAGGAAGGCGGCGCACAATAGCCTGCGGCTGTGTTCCTTTGTCGCGGCCCTTATTGGCGGTGGCCTTGCCTTGGGGCTGCCAGCGACGCTCCTTGGCCTCCTGGTCGCCGTGGCAGGTGCCGGTGTGGCGAGCTTCGCGCTGAGCCTAGTGGCTCTCTTTGCGCTTTGGGCTGGCCTTTGGGTCCTCATATACCTTTTCTTCGTTGTCGATTCCCTGATTCTTCAGGAAGTTGGGCTGGGACGAGCCATTGTGAACAGCATTCTGGTCGTGCGCACGAGCTTCTGGCCCGCGCTTGGGCTCATTCTGCTGCTCAATGTGCTGGGCGCTGGGCTTGGTGTTGTCTGGCGCTGGCTGGCCAGTGCTCTGCCGGGCGGAGTGGTCCTGGCGATCCCGCTGAACGCGTTTGTGGGCACCGGGCTGGCTACAGCGAGCTTTCTTTTCTACAGGGACCGCTACCAGAAGATGCGCGAGCGGTTTGCAGGCAAAGGAGGTTAGGGGCTTGGCTACGCTGCAACAGACTCAAAGTTACAGCGCTGCCGATATTCAGGTGCTGGAAGGCCTCCAGGCTGTCCGCCGTCGGCCCGGCATGTACATTGGGTCGACTGATATCCGGGGCCTGCATCACCTCGTGTACGAAGTGGTCGACAACTCCATAGACGAGGCGCTGGCTGGTGCCTGCGACCGCATCGAGATCACCATACACGAGGACCTTTCGGTGACCGTGGAAGATAACGGGCGGGGCATTCCCGTTGACCTGCACCCGCAGACCGGCAAATCCGCCCTGGAAGTGGTGCACACCATACTGCACTCCGGCGGCAAATTCGGTGGGGGCGGTTACAAGGTGGCTTCTGGCCTGCACGGAGTGGGCGTCTCGGCCGTCAACGCGCTCTCAGAATGGCTCGAAGTCATTTCCAAGCGCGATGGCCGCATGTACCGGCAGCGCTATGAGCGCGGCAAGCCGGTGACGCCAGTGGAGGATATTGGTCCGGCAGAAGGCACGGGCACGCGCACGACGTTCAAGCCAGACGCGGAGATCTTCTCCGAAATAGATTACCGAGCTGATGTCTTGCTGCAGCGCTTCCGGGAAATGGCCTTCCTCACGCGCGGCCTTCGCATCCACTTCACGGATGAGCGCACCGGGAAGGAGCAGACCTTCTACTTCGAAGGTGGCATTTCCTCTTTTGTTCGCTACCTGAACAAGAACCGCACCGTGCTCCACGAGCCGATCTACGTGGAAAAGCAGGTCAATGGGACACTCGTTGAGGCGGTGGTGCAATATACGACGGGCTATGCCGAATCGGTTTACTCTTTTGCCAACAACGTCAACACCACTGACGGCGGCACGCACCTCACTGGCTTGCGCTCGGCCATCACGCGCACTTTGAACGACTATGCTCGTCGCGCTGGGCTGCTCAAGGACAGCGACGAGAACCTCACGGGCGATGATGTGCGCGAGGGGCTCACCGCTATTGTGAGCGTCAAGCTCACCGACCCGCAGTTCGAAAGCCAGACCAAGGCAAGGCTCGGCAACCCGGAAGTGCGCGGCCAGGTGGAGGCGGTCGTCTCGGAGGCGCTGGCCACCTACTTCGAGGAGCACCCGCGCGAGGCCAAGGCTATCGTCGAGAAAGCTCTCACGGCGGCGCGCGCGCGGCTGGCAGCTCGGCAAGCAAGGGAGCTTGTCATCCGCAAGAGTGCCTTGGAGAGCCTGTCGCTCCCCGGAAAGCTTGCGGACTGCAGCGAGAGGGATCCGGCTCGCTCTGAGCTGTACATCGTGGAGGGAGATTCGGCTGGCGGCACGGCCAAGCAGGGGCGCGACAGGCGCTTTCAAGCCGTGCTGCCGCTGCGCGGCAAGATCATCAACGTGGAAAAGGCGCGGATGGATAAGGTGCTGGACAATGAGGAGATCCGCGCCCTCATAACAGCCCTGGGCTGCGGCGTGGGCGACCACTTTGACCTTAGCAAGCTGCGCTATGGCCGTGTCATCCTGATGTGCGATGCAGATGTCGATGGCGCTCACATTCGCACGCTGCTGCTCACCTTCTTCTTCCGGTACATGCTCGGGCTTGTGGAGCAAGGGCATCTGTACATTGCCCAGCCGCCGCTATTTCGCATCGAGACAAAGGCGAAGAAGCATATCTACGTTTACGACGAGCAGGAGCAGGAGCGCTTGCTCAAGGAGCTGGATGGCAAGATTGTGGCGGTGCAGCGGTACAAGGGATTGGGCGAGATGAACGCCGAGCAGCTGTGGGAGACGACCATGAACCCTGAGACGCGGACCATTTTGCGCGTCACAGTGGAAGATGCGGCCGCTGCCGACCGCACCTTCGATATGCTCATGGGCTCAGCGGTAGCGCCACGCCGCCGCTTTATCCAGACGCACGCGCGGCAGGTGCGCAACCTCGATATCTAGGTGCCAAGCGGCACTAGGTCAGGTAGTCCGCCAGGGGGCGGCAGCGACGGGGGTGGCGAAGCCGCTGCAGCGCTTGTGCCTCTATTTGCCTGATGCGCTCGCGTGTGACGCCAAAGCGGCGGCCCACTTCCTCCAGCGTGTATGTGTAGCCATCTATCAAGCCGAACCGCAGCTGCAGGATCTTCACCTCTCTGGGCGTCAAGCTATTGAAGAGGTCCTGTAAAGCTTCCTGGAGCAAAGCCGCGGCGGCGGCATCTACAGGGCTGGGAGATTTCTCGTCCTCGATAAAGTCGCCCAGGAAGCTATCTTCATCCTCCCCGACGGGCGTTTCAAGCGAGAGTGGCTTCTGGGCCACCTTCAGGATTTGCTCGACCTTGGCGTAAGGCATGCCAAGCTCTTCAGCGAGCTCCTCAGCTGTGGGCTCCCGCCCCAGCTCCTGGACAAGGTTGCGCCTAGCGCGGTGCACGCGGTTTATCTGCTCGCACATGTGCACAGGCACACGTATGGTGCGGCCCTGGTCGGCAATGGCCCGGGTCACGGCCTGACGGATCCACCAGGTGGCATAGGTGCTGAACTTGTAGCCACGACGGTAATCGAACTTGGCCACCGCCCTGATCAGCCCGATGTTGCCTTCCTGGATCAAGTCAAGAAAGGGGACACCGCGGCCCATGTATTTCTTGGCCACGCTCACCACCAGGCGGGAGTTGGCCTTGATAAGGTGTTGCTCCGCTTGCCTGCCCCTCTGGGCAATTGCGTGCAGCCTTTGCTCCTCCTCAGGCGGCAGGTTGCCCATCTTGAGCCGCCTGGCCGCAAAGCGGCCCTCCTCCATGCGCTTTGCAAGCTCCACCTCTTCCTCGGCGGTGAGCAAAGGCACGCGCCCGATCTCGCGCAGGTAGAGGCTCACCGTGTCGTTTGTGTCGAGGGATTCGAACTCCTCATCGTCTTCATCGATCAGGGTGCCCAACCGCACCCGCCGTGCCAGCCACTCGTCAGCACGATCGGCTTTCTCGAACGAGATGCGCACTCCGAGGCTTGTGAGCTCAGCGAAGAGCTCATCCACTTGCTCGCCGCTTTCGTCGAGGACAGGCAGGGCTTCAAGGACATCGTCGTAGTCGAGGGTGCCCTTCTCCTTGCTCTTGGCCAAAAGGCCCTGCAAAAGCGCCTCATGCTCATCCGCTGTCAGCTGCAACACCTTCACCACTCCTGGCCAGTTCTTTTCACGGGTTGGCCGCCGTTGGCACCTCTTCCGTGCCTGCAGTGCTGGGCGCTGTGGGCTGCGGCGTGGGCGTCGGCGGCAATGGCGGCGCATCGATCATGCCGTTCAGCCGGTCGAGCTGGTAAGGGTACACCAGGTAGACTTCGTCCTTCCCTTGCAACCGAACATAGCGCTTAGTGCTATCCAGGTTATACGAACCGACCTCCAGTGTGTATAAACCACCATCGCTTGCCTGCAGTTGCACGGTGAACTGCGGCGGCTCGAGGCCAAATTCGGAGGGTGTGGCAGTACCCGGCTCCAAGGCCCGCAGCACCTGCAACTGGGACAAGCCATCAATAATGCCGGCTACCGTGTCCTGATCGGCCAGAGCCTGAACTGGCTGCTCGATCTGCCACTGGCCAGACTGATCTTTGGTGAGGACAAGGTACCCTTCCTTGCCAGCCGAGTGGACCTCGACCCTGGAGACCTGCGCGCCGCCGAGTGGCAAGAGAGGCTTGCTCTCCTGGGTTGGCCAAGCGGCAGCCTGGGGTGCACGCCCCACCGTGAAGTACACAACGCCGCCGAGCACGACGAACAAGGCAAAGGCAATAAGGGCAGCCCTGCGGCTTGGCATGGCTAAGCCCTCCGCCGCCACCAGACGAGCGCGCCCGCCGCTGCGACCGAGAGCGGCATCAGGACCACAGCGACAAGCTGAATGGCCCTACCCTGCTCTGGCGTGAGCAAGACGCTGCGCACAGTCGCTGGTTTGGGCCGGATGGAGATCACCTCTTCCTCCTCAGCAAGCCAATTTACTGTGTTCAGGAAGAGGTCGCCGTTGCCAGAGCCCATGACACGGCTGAAAACGATGTTGCTGGCGAAATCGCTATCTCCACAAACGGCAATCCTCGCCTTGTTGCCGGTATCCTCGACGGTGACGAAGAGCACAAGCGGCCCCTTCGTGTCCTCGCCTTCGTCAAAGCGCGGAGAGCCGCTCTGCAGATCAACTTCCCCCCAAGAATCGCCACTGCTTTGCACGAGCGCGAGCACTGTGGCGGCCTCGGGCTTGGAGCTGTAATCGAGCTGTAGCGAGCGAGCGTAAGGGAAGAAGGTCGTGAGCCCTTGCATATCGCGCGTAATGGCAGAGTACGCATAGCGATTGGCAAGCGGTGTAGCAGCATCCCCGAGCAGGGACATTTTGGGATCTATGACCAGGTCGTTGCGCCAGGAGATGCCGTAACGCGAGAGGAGTGCTCCCATGGGCGCCGGTAGCGCTGGGTCAGAGAGAACGAAGAGGTGGCCTCCGCTCTCCACATATTGCTGCAGCCTCTGTTCCTCTTCTGGCGCCAGAGCTTGTTTCGGTGCTGCCAGGATGATAACGCGCGCGTCCGCCGGCAAGGCTTCACCGCCTGCCAGGCTGAGCGTTTCTACAGTATAGCCCTCATCGTCGAGCGCCTGCGCTATAGTGGCGTACCCGTCGTCCGCATAGGATTGCGGGTCCCGCTCTTGATGGCCGGTGACGAAGTAGACCTTTGGCTCTTCGTCCTTGAGCACGCGCACGAGGGCGCCAGTTATATCCTGCTCCTGTGTGGCAAAGATCTGCTGCTTGCGCTGCCCGCGCACAAACACCACTGCCCCGACTGTGTTGACGCCAAGCTGCTTGGCCAGGCCTGGCTGAGTATCTGGGTCCACCGCCCTGTACTCCAGCAGCGGGCAGCGGTGAAGATACTCTTGCAGCAGCTGCTCGAATTCCTCGCGCCTTGTGTCGCTAGCGGAGAAAAAGCTGTAGATCTGGATCGGCTCCTTGACCTGTGCCAGCACCTGGAGCGTCTGTGGGGAGAGGGAATACCGCTTGTCGGCCGTGGCATCGAAGCGGTGGTAGAAACGGTTTGTCAGCACATTGAGCACAATCACAATGCCGAAGACTGAGGCCGAAAGCAAAAGCGAGGCTGAACCGTACTGGGCCGTCCTGCCGCGCAGACTGGCACGCAGCTGCCCCCACTGCAGCATTGCCCAGCCAGCGCCGCACAACACGCCCAGCGCCAGGGACGCAAGGGACACCAGCTCAAAGCGCCCGCGGATGGCCACAAGCACAAGGGTCAGCCCCAGAAAGCCCAAGGCCGCCGTGCCAATGTGCCCAGCGTAGCGACGGTATTGGCCTGCGCGAAAGCTCAGCGCCATCTGCGGCTCTCCAGGCTGCGCACTGTCAGGAAGAGACAGAGGAAAGTGAGGCTCAAGTAATAGGCGACGTGGCGAGTGTCGACGACGCCGCGCAGGAAATCCTCGAAATGCTGCGAGAGCGCCAGGTACCGCAGTGAGCCGGCAAGCGGTCCACCGGCGGAACTTGCCAAAGCGTCGATCACCCAGAGAAAGAGGATGAGCACAACGGCGCTGAAAGCTGCGATGACCTGGTTGCGCGTCCACGAGGAAGTGAGCAGCCCCAACGCAAGGAGCGAGGCACCAAAGAGAAACATGCCCAAGTACCCAGTGAGTATTGGGCCCCACTCTGGCTGCCCGACCACCGCGAGCACCAGCGCATAGACACCTGTAAGCCCCAGGGCGAGTGCCAACACTCCCAGCGCCGCCAGGTACTTGCCCAGGACAACTTCCCAATCCCGCACTGGGCTGGTAAGCAAGAGCTCAAGTGTGCCTGCGCGGTTCTCTTCCGCGAAGAGCCGCATGCTGAGAAGCGGGCTCACCAGCATCAGGACTGTTGTCATGTTGTAGAACACGTACTGCAGCGTGGCCTCGCGCGAAAGGTAAAGAATGCGCTCGAACAGATAGCCCATCAAGAAGAGGAATATGGCTATCGCTACATAAGCAATTGGGGAAAGGAAATAGGCCTCCAGCTCCCTGCGTGCGATGTTAGCTACATTCCTCAAGCCTGCACCTCTGGAGTGGGGACAGTGTCTTCAGTCAGCCGCAGGAAGACCTCCTCGAGCGTCACATCCTGGGTGCGCAGCTCCAGCAGCTGCCATCCCCTCTGGACGCACAGCTCGGCCACAGCCGGCCGGCATTCAGCACCGGGCTCGCAGGCAATGCGGTAGCGCCCCTGCCCATCCCTGCTGACCGAGCGCACGCCACGTATAGACCGCAGCAGCCGCTCGGATTCCGGTTCCGGCCGGCCAAGCTGCAGGAGGATCTGCTGCTCGCCGCGCACGCGAGCGGCCAGCCTCTCTGGCCTGTCCTCAGCCACGATCCGCCCGTTGTTTATGATGAGGACACGGCTGCAGACTTGGCTTGCCTCCGGGAGGATGTGCGTGCTGAGGATGATGGTATGGCTGCCCCCCAAAGAGCGAATGAGCGAGCGCACTTCCGCGATCTGCCTGGGGTCCAAGCCCACCGTGGGCTCATCCAGTATGAGGACCGGCGGGTCGTGAACGAGCGCCTGTGCCAGCCCGACGCGCTGTCGGTAGCCGCGGCTGAGGCGCCCGATCACTTCGCCTTCCTTGCCCTCAAGCCCACAGAGTGCAACCACCCTTTCCACAGCTGTGGCCACCTGGCGAACGCCTCTCAGGCGCGCAAAGAACTCCAAGTAGGAGCGCACCGTCATCTCGGTATAAAGGGGCACGGATTCCGGCAAGTAGCCGATGTTACGACGAGCTGCCAGGGAATCAAAGAGCACGTCGTGGCCACAGATGCGGGCGGTGCCGCTTGTGGGAGGAATGTACCCGGCAAGGATGCGCATTGTTGTCGTCTTGCCGGCGGCATTTGGGCCAAGGAAGCCAAGGATCTCCCCTGGCTCCACAGTGAAGGAGACGTCCTGAATCGCCCTGGCGGGCCCGTAGAACTTTGTGAGGTTCTCAACCTCGATCATCCCGCACCCCTTCAGGGCGCCAAGTGCACAGACCGAGCTCAATTATAACACACCCGCGCAAGAGCCACGCGCGCTCGATGCTTTCTCCGGCTGCCTCAATGAGGCGACGTGATCTCCTCATTGCCCTATCCACCAGCCGCCGAGAGAAGCGTTGGCTCCCGGGTTGTGCTATCCTTGTCTTTCAAACGCGAGGGGCAGGAAAATGATCTCACTTGAGAGTGCACGGGAGCTGAAAGAAGCAGGGCTAACATGGCAGCCAGCTCAGGGCGATAAGTTCGCCATTCCGGACCGTGGCCTGGACGATAAAATATTCGTCATAAACGATATGGCGGTTATCGTGGCACTGGTGCGCGACGTTCCAGCAGTCACTTTCCACGGCACGGCAGAGTGGGCTCTGGACTACCTGTATGTGGGGGAGGCGATCTGGCTGCCGGAAGAGAGCCAGCTGCGGGAGCGCTTGCGCGAGGAGTTGAAGGCGCAGGGCATCAGGGCTTTCGACCTGGTATATGCGGAGGGGTCCTACACCTGCCGGTTTGGCTGGCATGGGCAGGTGTTGGCCTTCAGTGCGGCGGATGCGGCTGAGGCCTATGCGGCCGCGCTGCTGTACATGCTGAGAGCAAGGGGAGGCCGCAGTGCGGGCCAACTTGGCGACAGATTGGCTTAGTCTGGAGATCGTGCTTTGGGCCGATGGGGTCTGGGCAAAGCTTCAAGAGGCTAAGACTGGCCAGGTGCTTGTCGACGATGCCTATGTCTACCGCCTCAGCGCCACCTGCCCAGAGGGGTTTCTCACCTGGGTTGGCTTGAGGGATCCATCCTGCGAGGCCGGGGCCGACGGAATCTGCATTCAGGGCTTCATCGCCGGGTTGCAGTTGCGTCAGGCCTTCACGCTTCTGCCTGGCAGGTCGATACTGCAAGAGCGCCTGTCTCTGACCAATCTGGGCACTGCGCCGGTTCGGCTGCGGGATGTCGCGCTGGGCTTTCAGCGGAGCATCACCGATAGTGCTGGCCATGTCTTGCCGGGCCTTTCTGGGCAGCGGCTTACGGCCATCCCTTTCAAGCACAAGGCCTCGGACCCGAATGGGTGGGACAACAGCTTTACCTTTGAGGAGCTTTTGCTGAGGCCAGGAGCCGAGCAGCGCGCTACGCCGAGCCAGGGCTACGGGTACTTCCCCGCGCTGCATTGGGCCTCTGAGGGCTGGGCCTGGGAGCTCGGGGATTGCACGCTTGGCATCTTCAAGTTCAACCAGGAAGGGATGGAGTGGAGCGTCATCGCCCTGGAGCCCTATGAGGAACGTGTCTGCCTGCGGTTTGGTGGGGCCGCGCTCGTGGCGGGCAACCCCCAATACGCGACTCATATCAACCCGGGGGAGACCGTTTCCTTCGGCATCTGCCATTACGAGCTAGTCCCGGGCGGATACCACAGGGCGGCGTACGCCTTCCGACGCTTCCTGGACGAGCAAGGTTGCCGCTTTCCGGCGGATTACGACCCGCCTATTCACTGGAACGAGCTCTACGATAACCCCGAGTGGAATGTGCAGACGCCAGGCAAACCCGCTGCATCCCGGCACTTGCGGAGGGTGACGTACACGAGGCAGCTCATGGAGGCCGAGGCGGGCAAAGCGGTCGCCTACAGCGCGCAGGCGCTGTACATGGACCCGGGTTGGGATACGGATTTCGGCACATTCCTCTGGGGAGAGGAATGGTTGGGTCCGCGGCGGGCTTTCATCGAGCGTATGCGCAGCGAGTATGGCCTTGCCGTCTCTCTCCATTGCCCCTTGGCCACGTGGATGAGCTGGGATGGTCGAGGCGTCTCGAGTTGGCCGCGGGCGGCCTTCAGGATGGATGCCGAGGGCAACATCATCGAGGGTTCGGTCTGCCTTGGTTCGCGCCAGTACCTGGAAGAGGCGGCCGCAAGGCTGCTCGATCACTGCGCTGATGGCGTGGCCTTTCTCATGTTCGACGGCAATTGGTGGAACGGCGGCTGCTGGAACCCGGAGCACGGCCACCCGGTGCCCTACACCATGGAGGATCACTGCCGCGCCAACCTGGAGCTGGCGCGCCGGATCCACGAGTGCTACCCCAACGTGCTTATCGAGATGCACGATATGATCACCGGAGGGAGCCGGCAGCGTTACACGCCGATCTACTACAAGTACGGGCTTCCCTACAGCTACGACGAGAACTGGGGCTTTGAGCTCATGTGGGAGCCGATGGAGGACCTGCGCAGCGGTCGCGCCCGGGCATTGTACTATTACAACCTGGCCAGCAACGTGCCGCTGTACCTGCACATAGACCTGCGCGACGACAACATTCACTGCCTGACTCTCTGGTGGTATGCCTCCACATGCCGGCACCTTGGCATCGGCGGCACACACCGCGACCCGATAGTGGCGCAGGCACAGCGGCTCGCGATGTGCCGGTACCGGCAGCTCAAGCCTTTCTACGCCCGTGGGGAGTTCTACGGCGCGGAGGATTGCCCGGAGGAGGCTCACCTGCACGTGCTCAACGAACGAGGGGCGTTGGTGCTCAACCTGTTCAACTTGCAGGACAGGGAGCGCGTTGTTTCGGGGAGCGTTTCCTTCGAGGCGCTCGGCCTGGACCCGGACCAGTGGTATGTGGTGCCTGGCCCTCACGTTCGCGCGCACAATGGCCAGCTATCGTGGAGCCGGCGCCTGCCGGCCTGGGGGACAGACGTCCTAGAAGTATGGCCGGTGACCGCGCTGCAGCAGCGGTAGCTGCGTGTGGCATGGGGAGTGGCGGCGGCTGGGAGTGGAAGCTCGCGCAGCAGCTGGGCACATGAATGCTGCGGCTGCGGTACGGCGCCTGTGCAGTGCTCCAGGGCTATTGCTGGGGCAAGAGAAGCTCGATCTGCGGCAGAGCTGCGCGTGCAGCCGCCTCGCCAGCGGCGATGATTTCGGCGGCCTTTCCGAAGCCAGTGAGCGTCCCTACATCAGGCGGCAATGTGGGCCTGATGACCACCTCGGGGCGGGCCTGTGCGAGCTTGTGCTCTGTCAGGCGCTGTTCCATCAGGGCAAGGCACGCTCTCAGCACGGCCAGCAACCCCTTCCACTGCTCCAAGAGCGAATCTTTTTCCATCGCCTCGAGCCCGTTCAGGCTCGGCCGCACATCGACGGCGACGATCGCTGCAGCGCCCATCTTCCGCGCCACGTCCACCGGCAAGTGATTGAGGACGCCTCCATCCACAAGAAGGCGCCCTCCAACCCGTAGCGGTGCGAAGATCCCGGGCAGGGAGACCGTCGCGCGGACCGCGGGCACCAGTGGTCCCTCGTGAAGCACCACCTCTTCACCGCGGATTAGGTCAACGGCCACAAGCGCGAGCGGCAGCCGCAGCTCGGCGAAGGTGCGCTCTCCCAGCTGCCTCACGAGGTACTCCTGCACCCGTTTGCCCGCAAAGAGGCCCCGGCGCGGCAGGTCCCGATCGGCAAGGGAGGCCAGCTTGCGCAGCCGAGCCATGCGCAGAGCTTCCTGCTCCATGTACTGCGGCGTAAGCCCGGCAGCGTAGGCCGCTGCGATCAGGCCGCCCATGCTAGTGCCGACAAGCAGATCGACCGGGATTCCAGCTTCCTCGATGACCTTCAGGACACCTATGTGGGCAAGGCCTCTTGCTCCCCCGCCGCTCAGCACGAGGCCCAGCCGAGCGCGCTCTCCTCTAGCAGTTGTGTGGCTCATCCTGCCCAGACCTCTCAATGCTGCTTTTCGGAGCTGTGCCGCCGGCTGGAGGCGCGCCCCACCAGATGCCGACGAAGCACCGGCTGCATGTAGCGGTTCCCCAATAGCCGCCTCACTTCCACCCCGGTGGGCTCTGCAAGAGCCTGATTGCCACAGGGAACGCTAGCTGCCGCATTGCATACCTGCTGCGCATGTGTCAGTGGCTATCGTCGGGGCAAGGCTGCCTCGCCCCCATTTTTGGGCAGCCTGGCGTCGGCACGTTGCTGTGTGGGCGCTCTGCATTGTGGGGGCTCTCGGGCTCATGCCCATAGCCGTATGCCTCACTGCTTGCCAGGGCTGGTGGCACGCCGCTCTGGCCAGGACCCAGGGCC
>JAPWUW010000313.1 GCA_028275325.1 Anaerolineae bacterium
GCGGAGCGCATCGGCCCCTACCTTGCCGGGCGCTGCCGTCCGGCGGCTGTATTCACAAGCCCGCTCCAGCGCGCCAGGGAGACGGCAGCGGCAATCGCAGCGCACTTTGGGCTGGAGGCGCAGGAGGAGCCCGGCCTGCTGGATATCGACTTCGGCGCGATTAGCGGGCTCACGCCGGAGGAGATGGCCGCGCGCTACCCGGCGCTGCACCAGGCCTGGCTGCAAGCGCCACACACTGTGCGCTTCCCGCAGGGAGAGTCGCTCTCGAGCGTGCGCTGCCGTGTTGCGGAGTTCATCTGGCGAGTGGCCGAAGAGTTCCAGGGTCAGGCTGTGGTGCTGGTGAGCCACCTCGTTGTGTGCCGGGTGCTCGCATGCTACCTGCTCCAGCTGGCAGAGGCGGCCTTCTGGGCTTTCGAGTTCGGCACTGCTTCCATCAGTGCCTTCCGGCTGGAGCAAGGCCGGGCTACGCTGCTTGAGCTCAACAACACCTCTCACCTTGCTCGCCTGGAGTAGTCAGGGCCCCTTCAGGCGCGTTTGCCTTGCAGGCAGGGTCTTTGCCGGTAGAGGAGGCAGGAATGCAGCGCAAGGTCGTGCTTGTCGGCACTTCTGGCTGGGCTTACTGGGGCTGGCGTGGGCGTTTCTACCCGGAGGATCTGCCGCAGCGGGATTGGCTGCGTCACTACTGCGCGCGGTACGCCACCGTGGAGCTCAACTGCACCTTCTACCGGCTGCCGACGGAGAGGGCGGTGCGCGGCTGGGCGGCCACTGCGCCGCCTGGCTTTCTCTTTGCCGCCAAGGGCAGCCGTTACATCACGCACAGGTTGCTCCTGCGCGCCGCGGGGGAGGCCCTTGCCCAGTTCCTGGGCCGCCTCGGCCTGCTCGGGGAGAGGCTTGGGCCCATCCTCTGGCAGCTGCCACCCGGCTTTGAGCGCAATGAGGAGGTGTTGGCGGCTTTCTTGGAGCTCTTGCCGCAGGGGAAACAGTATGCCTTCGAGTTTCGGCACCCCTCGTGGTATGAGGGCAAAGCTCTGGAGCAGCTGGAGGAGCGCGGCTGCGCGCTGTGCCTGCACGATTGGGGCCGGCGGGCTTGGCCCAAGCTGACTACCGCGCGCTGGACCTACGTGCGCCTGCACAGCGGCAGCGGCCGTGGTGGCGCCTATTCGCAGGAGGAGCTTGCCGCATGGGCGGATTGGCTTGCCCAGGCACTGGAGGAAGGGCTGGAGCGCGCCTACGTTTACTTCAACAACGATGCCATGGCCAATGCCATTGCCGATTCCCAAACTCTAATCGCGATGCTGCAGGAGCGCTGCCGCGGAGTGGCCTTTGGGCCAGGCGCCGAAAGGCTGGCCCAGCCCTAGCCTGGGCGGTGCTTCTTTGCCACAAGCTGCAGGAGGTCCTGAGCCTGCTCCACTGTGGCCGTGCTTGTGTGCAGCAGGAGGCCCTGGGGCCGCAACTCAGAAAGCAACACCGGCACTTCCTCCGGAGTGCAGGAAAGGTGCAGGCCCTTGCCCGCATCCTGGATCCGCTGCAGGAGCGGGATCCAGCGCGTCATCGGCTCGTTTCCCGCCCCGGGCACCCACTGGATGGCCTGGATCTGCGGCAGCTCAAGGAGCGTCTCGAGGTGTACTATGGCTCCCGGCCCATCCAGGTGGAAGACGGCCCTGTCCAGGCACTCGAGCTCTGCGAGGATCGAGGGCAGCACGAACTCCCTCATGATAGCGGGGGAGATGAGGGCGATGAAATCGCACTGCACGGCGTTTGCCCGGCCATGGTGCCACGCGGGCAGCCAGCCGCTGCTTGAGCCGTGCCGTTGCGGCTGCAGGATGGCGAAGTAGGCCTCGTAGACCTCCTTCGTGACAGAGTCAATCTGGCGCAGGGCCTGGCGGACCTGCTCCGGCCGGTCGTAGAAGTCGAGGCAAAGGAGGTCCGTCCCCCTCAGCGCGGAGAGGGCATCGGCGCCAGCGTGCGTGTCGGGGACGCCGGTGATCCAGCGGCCTTCGCCCGCCTCAGAAGCAGCGCGCAAGAGCGCCTGCATGAGCTGCCACCAGCGGTTGCTCCTGTCGAGCCGGAAGGTCGGCGCCTCCTCCCAACTTGCGAAGGCCGGATCCGCCCAGTTGGTTGTCGTGTCCACAAAGCGCAGGGGGGAACCAAGGAAGGCGGCGAAGATATCCGGCCCGAGGTTGGGGTTGAAGAGGGGGAAGGCCTCCCCGCCGAAGAAAGTCCCCTCCAGCCGACACCTCTCGCGCTCCAGGATGAGCTCCACATCCGTCCACCAGCGTTCCAGGCTGATATCGGCCGGCCTCTCGGCAGCGCGGCGCAGCCTCTCCTGCCAGCCGGGCTTCGGAGCCGTCACCTGCAGGCAGGGCCGATCCAGAACTTCCCCAACCCACCAGGCTTCCATCCTCTGCTTTGCCTGTTCCCAATCTTCCTTGAGCTCCATGGACGCCATGACCTCCCGGAATTGTCTGTGGTTTGACGGCCGCCAAGCGCCGAGCTAAGGCCTTGGGCACTGCTGGGGCACAAGGCCGAAGCGACGCAAGAGCTTGGCCAGCGTGCTTGCACCATGAAAGATGGGCGCGCTGAGGCGCCCTTCGAGCTTGCCCGCCCGGGCTGCTTCCAGGAAGGAGGCGGGGCTTTGCCAATCCCACGGCGGCAGGAGCAGCCGCGCCCGCCCGACCTCGGTGGCAGTGTGGGCATCGCTACCTGCGCCCACGGGCAGCCGGTAGCGATGCGCAAGCGCCTGAGCTTCCTGATTGTCGCGCGGCAGGAGCACGCGCGCGTTGAAGGCCTCAATCATGTGCGCCTGGTGGATTATGGAGAGCAGCCCACGGCGGGAGACAGTGGAGCGGCGCAGGGTATCGGCAGGGTGCGGGATGTAGATAAGGCCGCCCTGTTCCCGTATGGCGGCGACCGTCTCGGCAAGCGTGAGGCCTGCCGGGATCTCTTCCCGCAGGAAGAGGCCGATGATCTCGCCCTCGGCGGTTCTTATCTCCTCGCCGACAATGACGGGCATGGAGGCGCGTTCCCTCAGGTAGAGAGCGCCGGCGATGCAGTTATGGTCGGTGATGGCGATGGCACCCAGGCCACGCCGCTCGGCAGCGCGCAGTATCGCCTCTGGCCTGGCAAGGCTATCGGCCGAGTACCAGGTGTGCACGTGCAGGTCGACAGCGATGAGCCCCGCGTGGCCGGGCTCAGCGCAGCTCATGCGCGCCTGCCCCGCCGCCACGCGAGATACGCCGCCAGCGCTCCCAGCAGGGCGCCGGCGGCGCCCAGCGCTGCTGCCGGCGGGTAGATCGGCTCGATGTAGGCCGGCACGCCGCCATATTCATCGAACAGCCGGCCCCACTTGCTCTGCAGCGCAGCGCGCACGCGCTTGTAGCCGACGAACGGGTACCAGAAGCCATCGTAGTAGGCCCTGGAGGCAATGTAGGACCAGGGCACAAGGGGGGATTGCAGGAGCAACTTCTCGAATGGCTTGAGCGGCCCGTGATAGATGAGCTTTTGCCCGCGGGA
>JAPWUW010000040.1 GCA_028275325.1 Anaerolineae bacterium
CATTCCTCGTGAGCGCAGCCTCGCGCATCAACCCCGGGCAGGTGCTGCGCGGGCTGAAGCCTGCTTGGCCCCTCATCCTGTTCTTCGCGGCGATTCAGGCAGCTTTCTACGATGCGCCATTTGGCCCGACGAGATACGTGCGCGTCCTGTTAGAATGGGGGCCATTCACGCTTACCAACGCCGGGCTGAGGGTGGTCGTCGTGTCCATCATGAGGCTGGTTGTGCTCTGGATGCTGACGACCCTCCTCACAAACACGACCACAATCTCAGAGCTTGCCCGCGGAGCAGAGCGGCTCTTGGAGCCCTTTGGGCGGTTTGGGCTGCCCGCCTATGAACTCTCTCTCGTGTTCACGCTTGCGCTGCGCTTTGTGCCTGTCTTCGCCACAGAGTTGGAGGATGCCCTCAAGGCGCGAATAGTCCGCGGTGCTCCTTGGCGCCACGGACGGTTCGCGTTGCTTCGCAACGCCCAGCAGATTGCGTCGCTTCTTGTTCCCCTCTTTGCCGATGCGTTGCGCCGTGCGGACGAGCTTGCCAATGCCATGGCCGCACGCTGCTACGTGAGCGGTGCCGGGCGGACGCACCTTCTCGCGCTGCGCTTCCGGCGCGCAGATTGGCTGTCGCTGGGGCTTGTCGCTGCTGTCTCCCTCACGCTGATCGCGCTGCGCAACGCCTTCGCCTGGTGAGGGTTGTGCATTGCGCAACGAATAGTGGGCAGGAGGGTCGCAGGTGCAAGCTCAGACCCGGATCCACAAAGTGGTTCTCGCTGGCGTTCTCAGTGCCCTCACAATCCTGCTTGGCCTGTTTCCATCAGTGGGGTTCATCCCAGTGCCCACCCCGGCTGGTGCAGCCACGACGCTGCACATCCCAGCCATCCTGGGTGGTGTGCTTGGCGGGCCCTTTGTTGGGGGGCTGGTCGGCCTCACGTTCGGGATCTTCTCGTTCTTGCGGGCCACGTTGCCCCTCTTCAAGGATCCGCTTGTGGCTATCATCCCAAGAGTGCTGATCGGCATCGTCGCCTGGGCTGCCTACACGGCTGCCGCCAGGGCAAGCAAGAGCGTTCTCTTCCTGCTGGCCATTGCCGCCATGCTGGTAGCCGCTGGCTTTGCCGCTCAGATCCTGCAGTACAGCGTGATCCTGGGCGCCTTCATCCTGGTTCTGGCAGTGGCAGCTGGGGGTGCTCTGCTTTGGTTTGTGTCTCGTGGCGACAAGAGGGCTGTCGCTGTGGCCGTGGCTGCCATCCTTGGCTCCTTCACAAACACGTCTCTTGTCCTCGGGTTAGCCACGCTGTTGGGCTACCTGCCGCTCCAGGGTGTAATCCTCGTGGCGGCAACTCATGGGATCCCCGAGGCAATTGTCGCCGCCGTCATCGTTACGGCCATCGCCGTGGCAGTGGGAGTAGCGGGCGCACCGCAGCGCTCCCGCCTTTGAACGCCAAACAAGCGATGGCGGTGCTGGGGAGGGAAGTTGGCTCGTGCAGTTGCGCGCGTGCTACAATGCCGGCGCGCAGCTGTCGGGAAGGCTGACGAGGCCTGTAGAGGGTGCACGCGTTCGAAGAGCAATTGGTTCTATTCTTGCAGCAGCTATTCGATGCCATCGGTTGGGCCGGAGTGGTTTTTGCCATGGCCATCGAGAGCGCCTGCATCCCCTTGCCAAGCGAGGTGACGATGCCGCTCGCCGGCTGGATGCTGGTCCAGGCGCAGGGGCTGCCACCCATGCACCTTTTCTGGGCCGGTTTTTGGGGTGCAGTGGGCTGCACTATTGGCAGCGTGATCACCTATTGGATTGGCGCCCTGGGCGGCAGGCCGCTCGTCCTGAAATACGGCCGCTACGTCTTTGTCACAGCGCACGACCTCGAGCGAGCCGACCGCTGGTTCAGCCGCTACGGCGAGCATGCGGCGTTTTTCAGCCGACTGTTGCCGGTTGTGCGCACGTTTATCTCGCTGCCGGCAGGCGTTGCCCGGATGAATTTCCTGCGCTTCACAGTCCTCAGCTTCGTTGGTTCTTTTCTATGGTGCGTCGCTCTGGCAGCGGCCGGCTACGTGTTCGGGCAGCACTGGCGGGCCGTGCGCGAGTTCATGCGCCCCTTCGACATCCCCATCGCGATTGCTTTGCTTGTCCTTGTGGCCTGGTATGTTCGGCGGCACCTGCAGCGAGCAAGGCGGGAATCCCAGCCTGCCCTGGATTAGGCCTGGCTGGGTGGGGCTTCTTGCTGCCTGCCTTGTGGCCCTGACGTGCGCGCGGGCGCAAGCGCTTGCAGCCCAGGGCGTAGCTGACAATAAAGTCGCCAATGGCACCTTCGAGAGTTTCGAGGGTCCCTCCATAGACCAGAAGGTAGCCACAGGCTGGGATGCGTTCGTCCTCAGCGGCAAGGTGGGTTTCTACAGCGGCCGCAACCTTTTCTCCAGCCCAGAGCGCATCGATGGGCAAGATTCTCAGGTGCTCAAGAGCGATGGCCCGTTTGAGGCCGGCATCTACCAGATAGTCTCGGGGCTGCAGAAGGATCAGTGGTATTCCGTCCTCGTCTTTGTGCTCAGCGTCTTTGAGACAAGCGCTCTCACCGACCCAACAGTCCACGACGGCATCGTCCTCAAGCAAGTCGGCGTGGATCCAGAAGGGGGCCGCAACCCCTCGAGCAGCGCCATCATCTGGGCTCCCGGCAGCGACAAGAACATGGACCGCAATACCTGGGGCCAGCGACTGACCTTTCAGGCCAAGCAGAACACGGCCACGCTTTTCGTCCGCGTGCGCTGCAACCGCTCCGTTTCCAACCCGGAAAGCCAGGACGTGGTTGTGTTCATAGATGGGGCTCAGATGCGCCTGGCGCCAGTCGCGCAGGTTTCTGTGCCGTCGCAGATCCAGACGGGGCCCTTTGTCATCTCCTGGAGCGCTCTAGTGCCAGGCGCTTTGCAGAGCGAAGCTTCCATTATCGAGTACGATGTGCAGTATCGAGATGGTCAAGGCGAATGGCAAAACTGGCTTGCACACGCCCGAACCAGTGCAGCCACGTTCGACCGTGGCCTGCCGGGCCATACCTACACCTTCCGGGCGCGCGCCTGGGCCCGCTACGCGAACCCCTTCGCCGAGATCTTCGGGCCGTGGGCGGAATCAGCCCCAGTGCGCCTCGGGCGTGCAATTGAGGTGACGGCGCTGGATAACCGCGGTGCTCCGGTGCTCGGGGTCAGCACAAGGCTCCTCGGCAGGAGTGGTGAGGTACTGGCAACAACCGTGACCGATTCCGCTGGGCGCGCTTACCTTGTGCCCCCTTCTGACGACGCCGACTACACCGTTGAGGTTGTCCCCTCTTGGTACCTCCCGCCACCGCCGGTCTATGGAATCAGGGTCAGCACTGATGTATACCCAGTCGCCTTCACGCTCAGGCCGCCGGATGATGCCATCCCAGATGGGTCATTCGAGGCCACCGAGCTGGGAAGACCTCCCTCCGGCTGGCAGACCGTTGGAGAGGGCGTGACCATTACCAATTTCTACTTTCACTGCGGGCGCAGGGCGCTCGAGCTGAGAACCACGGCGACGAGCGCACGCGCTTGCATCCGGCGAGAGCTTGAGCTTCGTGGCTCCTTCCAGCCAGTTCTCTCCTTCTGGTACAGGCTCCGGCCCGATCAGGACGGCATGCAGAGCAAGGAGCTGGTGGCCCAGGCTTTCGGCGCGAACTATGCGCTGCTAGGGGCCGCTTCGTTTCAGGCAAGTCAGGAGACCCCATGGCAGGAGGCGCATCTCGTCCTCGCCCACTCCGATGAGCCCTTCGATGGCCAAGTAGCCGTCGAGTTTTGCTTGCAGGACCGCCCTGGATGGGAGCCGAGCAGCGAGACAGCCTACGCCTACCTCGACGACCTGTCCCTCGGGCGCAGCAGCGGTGGCCCAAACCGCGTTCATCTGCCCTTCGCCCTCGCAGGCCATCCGGAGTGAACTGGCCGCAGCACTGGGTCACCTGCTAGCCATGGCTGCGGCACACCCCCTACCAGCCGGGTAAAGTATTCCCTTCGCCCCCAACTGTGTCCCAGGGCTCTCAGCCGCCAGCCCCAGCAGAGGGATGCGCGCGCATGCACAAGCAGCTATAATTTGAGGATGAATTGCGCACGATCAGTAGGTGCTGTCTTTGCCGATGGTGGACATGCTTCAGACGCAAGATCTATACCGCATCCTTCAGGTGGATCCTGAAGCGGAGCCCGAGGTCATAGAGGCTGCTTACAGGCGGCTTGCGCTCAAGTATCACCCAGACGTCAACAAGACCCCGGATGCTGCGGAGCGGATGCGGCGCCTGAACATGGCCTATGAGGTGCTGAGCTCAGCCACCAAGCGTGCTGAGTACGACCGCCAGAGGGCGCAGATGCTGGGGGCTGCGCGCAGCGCCCGCCCAGGAACTGGAGTGCCCAAGCCCAGGATCCGGGTGGAACCCTCTGCCCTTCGGTTTGGGCCGCTGCCGCGTGGCTGCACGCAGACCGCCGAACTGCGCATTACTCTGGAAGGCATGGGCTCCTTGCGTGGCTCCGTGCGCCCCAACCAGCCCTGGATGAGGGCAAGCGTGGCGGAGGTGGATGGCCAGACCTGCACTATTGAGGTGACCGTCGATACGGCAAACCTGCGTGATGGGTGGCGGCATTCTGGTTCCCTCACTGTCGGCACCATCCTTGGCGCCTCGCAGACCGTGCCAGTGACCGTGGATGTAGCGCCAGACCCTCGGCCAGCCCTGCGCTGCGAGCCCGAAGTGCTGGATTTCGGGGAAGTGTATGCTGGGGCTGGGCCTGTGGCCAAAGAGTTTCTGTTGCGGAACGGTGGAACCGGGACTCTGGCTGGCCGCGTCCAGGTCAGCCACGTCTGGCTGGCTGCACAACCAGAGCATTTCGAGGCCAATGAGCAGAGCGTTGTTGTGACAGTACAGCCTGGCAAACTGAAACCCGGGCACCGCTACGCAAGCCGGCTGCTTGTCGAAACCAATGGGGGCATCACGTATGTGCCGGTCCGGGTGCGCGTCTCCCCACTGCGGCATCCCTTGCCACCTGAAGACAGCCCCGACTACTGGCCGGAGTTGCTCTCCCGCCTGCTGCCCGTCGAAAAGTGGGAGAAGGACTTTCTGGCAGAGATGTCCCTGCGCGCCCAGCAGAGGGATTGGCGGCCCACTGAGCAGCAGTGTGCTCTCATAGCCCGCATCAAGAGCCGTGGCCTGAGAGATTGAAACCTTGCTCGCTGCTCCATCCTGAGACCATTTCGCACTGAGGCAATCGATGATGACAATCGGTAACGTTCGCCTCGTCGATATTGAGCAGGAGATGCGCGAGTCCTATCTGGATTACGCGATGAGCGTCATTGTGGCTCGCGCCCTGCCGGATGTGCGCGATGGGCTCAAGCCAGTACAACGCCGCATCCTTTACGCCATGCACGACCTCGGGCTCACCAGCGACAAGCCCTACCGCAAGAGCGCGCGCATCGTCGGCGAAGTGCTAGGAAAGTACCACCCCCATGGAGAGGCTGCCGTCTACGACGCCATGGCGCGCATGGCGCAGCCATTCACCATGCGCTACCCGCTCGTGGATGGGCAGGGCAACTTTGGCTCGGTGGACGGAGATAGCCCCGCGGCTATGCGCTACACCGAGGCCCGCCTAGCGCCAGTGGCATCATACATGCTGGCGGACATTGACAAGGACACCATCGACCTTGTCGACAACTTCGACGCTTCCCTCAAAGAACCAGTGGTGCTGCCGGCTGCCCTTCCCAACCTGCTCGCCAATGGTGCCTCCGGCATCGCTGTGGGCATGGCCACAAACGTTCCGCCCCACAACCTCGGCGAGCTGTGCGATGCAATTGCCCATGTGGTTGACCGCTACGACGAACTGGACGACATCACGGTGGAGGAGCTGTTGCAGTTTCTGCCCGGGCCGGATTTCCCAACTGGCGGCCTGATAATGGGCAAAGAGGGGATAGCGGCCGCCTACGCCACGGGAAAGGGCCGGCTCATCATCCGCGCCACCACAGCCATCGAGCAACTGAAAAGCGGCCGGCAGGCCATCATTGTCACCGAGATCCCCTACCAGCTGAGCAAGGCTGCCTTGCTCGAGAAGATCGCTGCGCTTGTCCGTGTGGGGCGGCTGGATTCCGTCGCCGACCTGCGGGACGAATCGGATCGCGAGGGCATGCGCATCGTGATCGAGCTCAAGCGCGGTGCTGAGGCGCCGAAGGTACTGAACCAGCTGTTCAAATGGACGCCTCTGCAGACCACCTACGCCATCAACATGCTTGCCCTCGTGGACGGGCAACCGCGGCTACTTTCGCTGAAGCGCGCTATACACCTCTACATCGAACACCGCATCCAAGTGATCGAAAGGCGCTCCCGCTTCGAGCTGGAACGAGCGCTGCGCCGGCTTCACGTGTTAGAGGGGTTGCTCATTGCGCTCGACCACATCGACGCGGTGATAGAGACAATCCGCAGCTCTGCGGATGCCGAGGTGGCTCAAGCCCGGTTACAGGAACGCTTCGGGCTTACGGAAGAGCAGGCCAGGGCTATCCTGGACATGCAGCTGCGCCGGCTTGCCTCTTTGGAGCGACAAAAGCTGCTCGAGGAACATGCGCAAGTGAAGGCAGAGAGCAAGCGGTTGCAAGCGCTCCTTTCGGAGCGACGCCTAGTCCTGCAGGCGATCAAGGAGGAACTGGCCAAGATCAAGTCCCAGCATGCGGATGCCCGCCGCACGCGCATAGTGGACGAAAGCGCAGAGCCCTTTGCCGATGAAGATCTTATAATCGACGAGCCTATGCTCGTCACCATTACGAGGCGTGGCTACATCAAGAAGCTGCCCATCCGGACCTATCGCCTGCAGGCCAGAGGCGGCCGTGGCATAACGGGGGCTCAGACCGGAGATGAGGACGACGTTGCACATCTGCTCGCGACCACGAATTTGAGCACCGTGTACTTCTTCACGAACCGTGGCCGCGTGTTTGCGCGCATGGCCCATTCTATCCCCGACGCATCGCGAACAGCTCGTGGCGCTTCCCTTGCCAGCGTCGTGCCGCTGGAAAGCGGGGAGCGCGTGAGCGCTGTGCTGAGCGTCCCTCGCGAGCACTCTCAGGCGTTCCTCTGCATGGTCACAAGACGCGGCAGGCTGAAGCGGCTCAACTTGGAAGAGATAGCGACACTAAGGGCGAGCGGCATCCGGATCGTGGCGCTTGAGGAGGGTGATGAACTGGCAGCCGTGAGGCTCACCAGCGGGAAGGAGGAACTCGTTCTCGTCACTGCGCGAGGGAGAGCTGTCCGGCTCGACGAGGCAACCATCCGGCCACAGGGGAGGGTAGCTCGTGGTGTGAGCGGCTTACGGCTGGCCGAGGACGACTGGGTGGTCGGGCTAGAGGTGGTAGAACCAGGCGGTTGCCTCCTGCTTGTTACGGAAAAGGGCTATGGCAAACGCGTGCCGTTCACGGATTACCCGAGACAATCGCGAGCGGCCCGCGGCGTCCTGACTTTCAAGGAGGGGGCAATCTCTCGCCTTGGCCTCGTCGCTGCCTGCGAAGCGACCCAGGACAGCGAGGAGATCACCGTCATCACTGCCAATGGGCTTGCCATGAGGATGCGGGCTAGCGAAGTGCCAAAGACGAGCCGCTATGCAAATGGGGCCCTGCTCATGCGCCTGCACGACGGTGATGTCGTTGCTTCTGTGGCCAGGATTCCGGGTAGCAACGGTGCCTCGACGTGAGAGCGCTCATTACGTTCACTGTTCTCTTTGCTTGCCTGCTTGCGTCGTGTGCGGCACCGCCGGCACCCACTCCAGGGCTCGTCGTCATAATGCCGCCCACGGCTACCACATCGCCGAGGCCAGAGGGCCTTGCCGAGCAAGCTGTTCGGCTGATTGCAATTGAGAGAGAGGCAGTCCTGCAGCAGGATATCGACGAGCTGCGGGCTATCTGGCTGGCAGACGGAGTGGCCGTGGACGCCAATCACACGCCCCATGATCCGTCGGATGACCGACGCTGGGAAGGTTGGCCTGCCCTAGCGGAGCGATACGCGAAGGAAGTGTTTCCCTTTGCCGCTCTCCCCACAGAGGCACCTCGCACAATCCGCCTCACGCCAACCGTCACAGTTTTGGGGGCCACCGAGGTGGAGGTGACTCTGCCAGCCGCGGATGGCCGCACTCCAAAGGACCGCTGGCTCCTTATAGCTCAGGAAGGGGCGCTCTTTATCAAGCGCCTGACGTTCAACTTGGAGCCCGCTCAATGAGCGCGCGGATGAGGGAGGCGGAGGGCCGGTTCCCTGCCCACCACAGCTCGTACCAACCCGGGCCGCAGATGGCGTGAAACATGCGCCAGGCTGAGTGCACAGTTCTAGCCACAGGAATTCTCAGCAGCGGCCATTGTTTCCTGGAGCTGGATTGCTCTCCCTTGGGGCAACCTGGCAGAGCGGGCCAATTCCTGATGGTGCGCGCGCCGGGGGAACCGGCAGGAATGCTCAGGCACCCAGCATTCTTCTCGCGTGGTGGCAATCGGGCCCAGCTTCTCATCCCCCCGGTCGATCCGTTGCACCTGCCCCTGAGTACACTGCTCCCGCAATCCAGCTTGGATGTGCTGGGGCCACTCGGTCAGCCATACTTGCTCAGCGCTGGGGCTAGGCGTCTCCTCCTCCTTGCTTTCGCGGAGCCTGTGGCACCCATAGTCGCCATCTCCCACTGGGCTGAGAGGCAGGGTGTCGCCACTGCAGTGATAATCGGGGGCGAGCAGTGGCAACCGCTTGTCAGCCTGCTCCCGGAATCGGCAGAGTGCGGGGTAGCAGGCCTCAACTCCAGTGCACTCGAGCAGGCTCTGCTGTGGGCCGACCAGGTAGTCGCCAGCCTGCCGCCTGCCCTGTTCGGGGCTCTGGCCGCGCTAACCTCGAGGCTGCGCCTCCGGCTGGCGCCGGGATTTGTGAAGGTCATAGTGGCACGCGATTACCTGTGCGGTCTTGGCGCCTGCGGCAGCTGTGCCCTGCCTGTGCCTGGCCAACACTTACTCTCCTGCCGAGATGGCCCCCTGTTTGACCTGAGGGAGCTCCTCTAGTGCGCCAGGCATCGTTGATTCTGGGAGAGCACGCGAAGCGTCCGCTCGAGCTGCACAACCCTGTGCTTCCCGCAGCGGGTTTCCTTGGGTACGGCCGCCCTCTTCCTCAGCCTCTCTCCCCGACAGCATTCGGTGCCCTTGTCACACGCGTGACGACCCTCCGCCCGGTAAGCGGCCTGCCCCTTGAACAGCAGAAACTCCGGCATCAGGCCCTCGCGATCTACCCTATGCCTCCGCCCAACCCTGGCATTGCCGCCGTGCTGCGAGAGTTCGGGCCTACGTGGCGGCAGTGGCCCTCCAGCATCGTGTTGGCCCTGTATGGGATGACAGTCGAGGAGCTCGCCCCGGTCGCCCTGATGGCAGCTCGCATCGAAAACATCGGCGCACTGGAACTACACCTGCCAGCCAGTGCCGACGAGGAGTGGCTGAGAGAGGTTCTGCCGTGCTTGCTGGCTGAAAGCGAGCTACCCGTGCTCGTCAAGCTGCCCCTCAGTAAAGCAACAGAGCTAGCACCCGCCGCGGAAGCTAGTGGTGCCGCTGCCCTAGTCCTCGGGACGCCCCACTGCGCCGCCCTGGAGACCGGCCTTAGTGGGCCAGCCTACGGCCCGTGGATTTTACCGTACACGTTCTACGCGCTGCAGCAAACCCGCTGTGTCACCGCCTTGCCGCTCATTGCCAGCGGCGGCATCTGTTCGCTCGAAGCTGCAGAAGCCTGCTTGCGCGCCGGGGCCGTGGCCGTGCAACTGGATTTGCTCCTCGTTTCCGATCCAGAAGCTGCCGCTGCCGTGGCCCAACGCTTGCCAAGCTCAGCTGCCGCACTGACCGCCAGCGGTTGACAGCCACCGCCTGTCCGCACAGCGCCGCCACCGCGAACAAGGCACCAACTCTCCAAATTGCAACGACCTGTATACGACGCCAAAGTGCAAGCCCTCCGGGCCCACCTTGTTGCGAAAAGCACCGTCCGAGCCGGAAGCGCAGGGGGTAGAGCTCCCGCGGGGCCCGGTCACCTGAGCTGGCTCGCTACCCACTGGCCGATGAGGAGGTAGCGGAAGGGCTTGCCACGATAGGCACTGATAGCGCCCCAGAGCCCATACAGAAGGAAAAGCCCCATCAGCCCGAACGGGATGAACATTGCAAGCAGGCCGAGCCAGAACCAGGCTGGCGGTTCGGGGTATGCCTTGGGGTTTGCCATTATGGGGACGAGCGAGCCCATATAGCCAGCAAGCCAGCAGGCCCAACACACCAAGGAGAGAAACACCGTCGCTAGCTGGTAAATGGCAGCCTGCAGCGCATGGAAGGCCACAAACCGGCTGCGCCCCCGGTTCAACGCGTAGATGGCCGCTGCCCCGATGGCTCCAAGCCAGCTCGCCACAATGAGCGCATGTGCCAGCGCTGCCAGCAAACGATCCTCCCGCTCCGAAGCTGCTTCTTCCACCTCTTTTCTCCCCCTGCAATCCGAAGCTTGAACCTCACGCCGAACTACTGCCAGCAAACCCGCCCAGTTAGGAGCTCCCCTAACTGGGCAACTGGAAGCTGCGGCCCAGAATGATCTTTATGTCCACTTTCTCGGGGCTCGGCACATCGTACGAAAGGCGCACGTCAGCGCTTGTCAAGCCGAGGAGGCTGCAAATCATCGCCACTGTGGCTGGCTTCTCGGTGTACACGACAACAATTGTCGCCTCGTAGTCGCCTCTGTCCAGATCGCCTTGCTGCACCACTTTCAGCCCCTGCCTGCGGAGGAAATCTGCGGTTGCTTCTGCAAGTCCGGACCTACCGCTGCCGTTGAATACTGCGATACTGGCGTTCTCCCCCGCCACCTCAGGGGAAGGCTCCAGCACAAGTGCCACCTCAGGCTCCCTCCCTTGCCCCTCGCTGAAAAGCCTCTCCACAACCGGGCGGATCTTGTCTTGAACGGGTAGGAGAACATCCCAGCCCTTATCAGTTATGTAGCGGCTGGTCATGCTCTCGTCCAACACAGCAAGCTCAACGCTGTTCGGGTCCAGGGTGCTGGCCAGCCTGGCAAGCTGCGTGATCTCATCCAGTGTAAGGTCTGTTTCCACTGTCTCTCCCAACGCCGCGTAGAGCTGCGGCAACTTGGCAAGCAGCACTGGCCAACCCTGCTCTGCCAGCAACTGATCGCGCAGCGCGAGCAGCAGCTTTTGCTGACGACGCGCGCGGTCGAAATCGCTGCTATCGTGGCGCGAACGCGCATAGCGCAGAGCTGTCTCCCCATCCATTCGCTGCGTTCCTGCCGGGATGAAGATAGTAATTACGCCACCCTTGCCATCCGGATACGCCGCATCGTAAATATCCCTATCTACTGTCACCGTGACGCCGCCAAGCGCATCGATGAGGCGGCGAAACCCGTCGAAATCGACACAGACGTAATGGTCAATGTGGATGCCGAGCACCTGCTCGATCGTCGCACGCAACAGCGCGGGACCCCCGCCAGGGTAACCCTGAGTCTCACCAAGGAAGTATGCGGTGTTGATCCGGCTCTCCCCGTAGGGCCCCACCGGAACCCATAGATCGCGCGGGATCGATAGTATGCTCACCGGGCCACCCGAGGGGCTCAAGGACACAACCATTATGGTATCGGTGCGTGCCGGTTCGCTCTCCCGATCCGGAACATCCAGGCCAATCACAAGGATATTCACGCGCTCGCGCAATGGTGGCACGCCAGCCTGCGCACCACTTGGCCTGTTGGCCGCGCTCTCGCCACCCGCAGCCCTGGCCTCTTCCGCGAGGCTTGCCTGATCGCTGCCCACAACGCGGCTCAGGCTCCCAGGTTCAGGAAGTTCAAAGCTTGCGCGGAGGATCGCTCCCCTGGCGGCGCTATACGCCAAGTACCCGACGAGCCCAGCCAAACAAGCAACGGCAAGGATCGTTGTGAGCCAGGGCCAGGGTGCTGGGTGTATGTTCCTTCGCACGGACATTGCCACTCTCCCGAGGTCCAGACACTATCGCCCAACCCATGCCAGCCGATTATAGCTGCTCGTAACCATCGCAGCCAAGAAGAGACGCGACAGTAGGGCCATTCACCGTGCCATTTGCCGCCCCAGGCGAGAGCGTGTATACAGAGCCCAACTGAGATGAACCTTGAACCGTGTATGGCGCCAAAAAGGCAGAGCGGAGGTGGACGCCAGTGCAGCTAGACAAGAAGAAAGTGGCGATACTCCTCGAGGACCTTTTTGAGGAGAGCGAGTTTCTCTACCCTTTCTACCGGTTGCAGGAAGCGGGCGCACAGGTCATCGTTGTTGGGGCGGGCGAGGCCCGCAGCTACACCAGCAAGCATGGTCTTGTGATCCCGGTCGACAAGCCAGCGCGCGAGCTCAACCCGGCGGACGTGGCTGCTGTAATAGTGCCCGGTGGCTACGCCCCGGACCGGATGCGCCGCCACCCAGAGATGCTTGCGCTCGTGCGCGCTCTCTTCGAGCAGGGCAAACCAGTCGCGCTCATCTGCCATGGACCGTGGGTCGCTATCTCAGCAGGCATCGTCAAGGGCAAACGTATGACGAGCTTCTACGCCATCAGGGATGATGTCCTCAATGCAGGTGCTCAATGGGTGGACGAGCCTGTCGTTGTCGACGGCAACCTCATTTCCGCTCGCGGCCCAGCCGACCTGCCAGCATTTGGTGCCGCAATTGTGCGGGCGCTCGGCCTACGTTGAGCCAGCAATTGGAGGGAAACCGCAACATGTCCGGTGAAGGCCTCAAAAGGGAGATCTTCCGCGCCTACGATATTCGCGGTGTCGTCGGCGAGGACCTGACACCCGGCATCGTGCGCAGGATCGGCCAGGCAATCGGCACCTATCTGGGGCGGGAGGGCGCGAACATTGTTGTCCTCGGCAGGGACGCGCGCCTTAGCTCGCCAGAGCTGCATGCGGCCATGCAGGATGGCCTGCTGAGCACTGGCGTGAGTGTGCTGGATATTGGCCTTGTGCCAACCCCTCTCATGTACTTCGCGATCAAGCATTTTGGCACCGATGGTGGGGTCATGATTACAGCGAGCCACAACCCGCCCCAATTCAACGGCATAAAGATTCGCAAGGGAACGACTCCGCTCGTGACGGATGAGCTTCAGCTCCTTGCCGAGCTTGCTCTGCAGGGGAACTTCAGCACGGGGCAAGGTCAACTCCGCAGCGCCGCGCCCATCCCAGCATATGTCGAGGTCGTGAGCAGCAAGTTCCGGCTAGAGCGCCCGCTCAAGGTTGTGGCCGATTTCGGCAACGGATGCGCGGGGCTGGTGGCGCCGGCTGTCCTGGAGCGCATTGGTTGTCAAGTTGAACCCCTTTTTGCGGAGCCCGACGGGCGCTTCCCCAACCACCATCCTGACCCCATGAAGCCAGACAACCTCAAGGTCCTACAGGACCGCGTGCGCGAGTCAAAAGCCGACGTCGGCCTGGCCTTCGACGGGGATGGCGACCGGCTAGGTATCGTCGACAACCTTGGCAACATTGTGGACCCTAACCAGTTCCTGGCGCTGCTTGCCCGCGATATGCTGCCCCGTCACCCTGGTGCGACCGTCATCTCAGAGGTGAAGGCATCCCAAATGCTGATCGAGGAGGTCGAAAGGCTCGGCGGCAAGTTCGTCATGACCAGAGTCGGCTACCCCTTCATTCTTGCTGCCATGCGAGAGCATGGCGCCCTGTTCGGCGGCGAGCTGAGCGGGCACTACTACTTCAACGACCCGCTCATCGATTTCGACGACGCCACCTTCGCTTCCTGCGTGTTGGCCAGCATGCTCTCGCGTGCACGCCGCAGCCTCGCCGAGCTTGTTAGTGCCTTGCCTCAGTACCCGGCGACCCCAGAGCTTGTCATCCCCTGCCCGGACGAGCGCAAATTCGCGGTGGTGGACGAGATCAAGCGGCTTTTCGCCCAGCGCTACCCGATTATCGACATCGATGGCGCACGCGTCATCTACCCCGATGGTTGGGGGGTCGTCCGTGCCTCAAACACCGAGCCGCGGCTCACCCTTCGCTTCGAGGGGAAAACAGAGGAAGCGCTTGCGCGCATCATGGCCGAGTTCCGGGAAGTCCTGCAGCAAAGCGGCTTGAAGCCGACCTTCTGATCATTGCAAGCGGGGAAACGAAGCAACCCCAGCTTCGCTGCTTTCCTCGGCTAGCGAGCTGGGGTTGCCTGCAGCCACGAGCGCTCAGCAGCTAGCGCAGCGCGCTCAAGTAGGTTCGCATATCCCGTGCTTCGACAACTTGCCCGTCCACAAGCTCGTAAATCACATCAGCATAGTCTTCCACCGTCGGGTCGTGCGTGGCCATGATGAGCGTCACGCCTTCGCTATCCACGATTTGGCGGAAGAGCTCGAGGATCTGCCTGCCGGTGACGCTGTCAAGCTCTCCTGTTGGCTCATCGGCAATGATGAGCTCGGGTCGGTTCGCCAGCGCCCTTGCTATCGCCACGCGCTGCTGCTGCCCACCCGAGAGTTCGTACGGACGGTGCCCAGCCCAACGAAGGAGCCCGACCAGCTCCAGGCACTCTCGCACACGCTTCGCCCTTTCGCTGCGGCTGAACCCGCCGATGCGCAGCATGAGGTCGACGTTCTCGTAAGCTGAGAAGGTAGGAATAAGGGCGAAGGACTGAAACACAAACCCGATGTGCCGCCGGCGCAGTTCCAGCAATTCCCTTTCAGAGGCTTCGCTGAGGTCTCGCCCAAACAGGTACACCTTGCCGCTCGTAGGCGTATCCAGGCCGCTGATGAGGTTCAGAAGGGTCGTCTTTCCAGAACCACTGCGGCCCTTCAGGGCAACAAACTCGCCCTTCTTCACCGCAAGGTTCACCCCGCGCAGCGCATGCACCTCATCTCCGCCGACACGGTAAATGCGCACCAAATCCACCGTGCGGACGATTGTCTCGCTTGCAGACTCTTTTTCCTGAGCGCCAGCACGGTCTTGCTCTCTGACAGCCATAACTACCTCCGCCCTCTGCGCCCTTTCAGGACACCGCCGAGCCCCCTGCGCACTCGCGAAAGCACGGCCAAGCCACCTTCGCCGTGCTCATCCAGCTCCTCGT
>JAPWUW010000314.1 GCA_028275325.1 Anaerolineae bacterium
TTGGCGACGGGCTGAATTGCAATGCGGTTACGAGCTGCTCCAGCTTGTCGCCCCCTGCGGGTTCAGCCTTTCACACCGGTAATCACTATTCCCTGGACGAAAAGTTTCTGGGCTACAAAGTACATAATGAGGCAAGGGAGCATCATAGCGACCGAAGCTGCCATCAGGTAGTTCATCTCCCCGTACGATCGCTCCTGTATAGCGCGGTATTGATATAGCCCAAGTGCAAGCGTGTACTTGTCCTTGCTGCTGATATAGATGAGCGGGCCGAAGAAGTCATTCCAATGAGCGAAGAACGAGAATATAGCGATCGTTGCCAGGACAGGCTTAGACATAGGAGCGAGTATGCGCCAGTATATGTCGAAAAACGAGCATCCGTCGATGCGGGCTGCATCGTCCATCTCGGTCGTAATAGTCATGTAATACTGTCTGGCAAGGAATATGTTGAAAGCGCCACCGCCAAAATATGAGGGCACGATCAGTGGCAGCCATGTGTTCACCCACCCAAGACGAGAAAAGAGGAAATACACCGGCACCAAGGTAACCTGGCCCGGGAGCATCATGGTTGACAGCAGCACAATGAACCAAAAGTCTCTCCCTGGCCACCGTAACCGCGCAAATGAGTACGCCACCAATGACGAGGTGAGCACTGTACCCACGGTGGCCGTCACCGCTATGAAGGCAGTGTTGAGCGCGAACCTTGGAAACGGCCAGCGGCCTAGCAGCGCATTGACGTAGTTCTCCCAATGCGGGGGGTTAGGCAACCACTGTGGGGGCACAGCGCGAATTGCAAAGTCGGACTTGAGCGAGCCAGAGATCATCCACAAGAAGGGCGCCAGGAAGAACACAGTGCCGCTCCAAGCCACCAAGTTGAGGAAACCCTTCCAGAGCAAATGCCTAGCCCTTGCTGCCCACTGCACCTTTCTTCTAGACCTGCGGGTTACGCCAAGAACCGCCGTGCGAACCATTGTCTACTTCACCAGCAAACTAGAAGGATTGCCTGCACACATCGCCACTTTGTGCACCTTTCACCGCCCCTTCACCGTCCCCTCATAGTACACCCATGCCGGCGAGCTGCGGAAAACGAGCAGTGTCAGGGCAAGAATAATCACGAAGAGCAACCATGCAAGCGCAGAAGAGTAACCAGCTCTGAAGTAGATGAACGCGTTTCGATAAAGATGCAGCACGTAAAACAGAGTGGCCCTTCCTGGACCTCCTTCAGTAAGCACGTACGCGGTAGTGAACACCTGAAAAGAGCCTATGATGCCCATTACCAGGTTGAATAAAAGCGTCGGTGACAACATGGGCAGCGTCACATTCACAAACCTCCGCCAGCGCCCCGCTCCATCCACCATTGCCGCCTCGTACAGGCTTGTCGGTATGCCCTGCAGCCCGGCGAGGTAAATGAGCATGCCGCCACCGACTCCCCAGAGGCTCATAATCATGAGAGTGGGCAGAGCCCAGGTGGTGCTCGTCAGCCATTTCGGCCCCTCTATGCCTATCTTCGCCAGCACCGAGTTCACAAGCCCCTGTTTGGGGTTGAACATCCAACCGAACATATAGGCCACCGCCACACCGGAGACTACGGCCGGCAGGTAGTAGATGGTCCGCAGTAAGTTCGTGCCCAAGAGCCTCTCATTCAGCAAGAGTGCCAGGGCAAGCGAGCAGCACATCCCGAGCGGTACAGTGACAAACGCATATGTTGCCGTGACCCTCAATGCATGCCAGGTGACTTCATCAGCAAGCATCTCTCGGTAATTGCCAAGTCCGACCCACCGCGGCTCGCGGATAAAATTCCAGTCCCACAACGAGAAGATAATGGATGCGAGCATCGGCCCAAGAGTGAAGATGAAAAAACCGGCCAGCCAGGGCCCAGCAAAGAGGTAACCAAGGATTGCCTCTTGGACAGCCATTCTGCTCAGCCGAGCCACCCGGCGAGGGGTAAGCACATTGTTTGCAACCATTGAGCCCTCTTTTTGCATACTCCCCAAGCACTAGAAGGGGGCCGGAGTGCTCCGGCCCCCCATGCCCGCTAGACACCAGCGTGCTTGCTCGAGTCTATGTAGCGCTGTAGCTTCGGCTTGACCTCGGTCAGGGCCTCCTGAGCAGTCTTCTCCCCGATGAAGATCAGGCTTAGTGCTTCGGTAAGCGCGGTGTCGTGCTCGCTACCCGTTGTTATGAACACGGAGCGCTTCGCACGGCAGGATGGTATGACTTCAGTAATGTACTTTGCGCCCTCAGGAAGCACATCCTCGCTCCCAGGTGGCATGTACTTCGGCAAATTGGCCATTGTCGAGATCCGCCCTGGTATCGACGACCCGGACGTGTACAGAAGCGGCATTATGTCATCATCCCACATCAGGGCGTGCATCAACTCCCACGTCTCCTTCTTGAACGGTGTGTTTACATTCATGACCACCGAGTGGGGGAAGAATTGATGTGCAGCTACCACCCCCTTCGGCAGCGGCGCGATATCCCACTTGAACTTCACGTTGCCGTTAATGGTCTCGCGCAGGAGGCTACCCAAGCCATAAAGTGCCACATCGTGCATGCACGACTGGCCTTGGAAGAACATGGTCATGGCGCCAATCCCTGCCACATCGTCGGCCGTAGCCGACACGCCGTTCTTGAGCCAGAGGTCAGCGAACCACTGCACGGCCTCGATTGTCTTCGGGTCGTCAGCGAGCGACTTCTTCAGCTCAGCGTCGATGAACTCCGTATCGAACTGAAAAACCCAGGACAGATTGCACATTATCCACCCGTCGTGAACGCACGGAGTGTGGCCCCAGCGCACTACTTTGCCACCTTCCTCTTTCTTTAGAGCAAGCGCTGCGGCTACGAACTCTTCGTGCGTCCACTCCGGCGTCGGCAAGGGAACACCAGCCTCCTCGAAGGCATCCCGGTTGTAATACATGAGTGGCAGGCTAGCATCCAGGGGCACCCCATACCACTTCCCTTGCCATTGTTGGCACGGCACGTTGGCAGGCCACATGTCGTCTACTTCTTCCTTCGGGATAGAAGCGTAGAATTCCGTCAAGTCGGCACAAGCGCCAAGGTAAGCCCACTGCATCGCCGACCCCGATCCCCAGCAGTCTGGAGCAGTTCCGGCCACCAGCTCCGCAATGAGCTTCTCGTCCGTCCCGGCGGTTTGTGGTTCCGCCTGGATACCGTACTTTTCTGTGAATGCCTTACAGGCGTTAACCATATCATCAGCTGCAAACCAATCCCGCCAAATGACTTTAGCCTCTCGCTTGGGCGCTGGCGTCACCTCCTTTTCTACCACCACTGTCTCTTTAACAACCTTCTCGACCTCAACTGTCACCTCCTTCTCGACCACCTGTGGTGTGGCCGCAGCACAGGCACTGAGAGCCGCCGTCCCTGCAAGTGCTCCCATCCCTTGCAGGAAGCCACGCCTGGACAGAAATCGCTTCGCCATTTTGCCCTCCTCCAAGCTCCTGGAAAGGAAATGCCTGTACGTAATATAATCGG
>JAPWUW010000315.1 GCA_028275325.1 Anaerolineae bacterium
TTGGCCGAGGCATTGATAGCCTATGAATGCAAGGTTGTGCATAAGAATGACGTCCTGCCGGACCAGCTAGCAGCCGAAGTGCAGCGCTCTTGTTACCCCAAGGGAGATTACCACCGGCTTTATTTCGGGCAGATCTTGCGCGCGTCCGCCAGGCCAAGCCCCGAGCTAGCATGAGAGCGGGGTGCCGTGCGGACGATCACTTGGGCGGTTCGCTTTGCTCGGGCGTGGCATTTTCGGCATCAAGCTCAGCCCCGTTGGAGTGCGGCGAGGGAGAGGCCGGTTCCACGAGGATTGCGTCTGGGCCGATCGCCCGCACGTGCTGCACGGGCACGCGCAGACGGCCGCGAAGGGTATCCGTAACCACATTTTGGGCGAGCTGATAGCCTGTGGCCAGGCCTCTCTGGTCGAGCTCAATGTCAGCCACTTCGCCGAGCCTGCGTCCATCAGTTGTGATGACCTGGGTTCGGATCAGGCTTGCAGCTAGGCGCTGGCGCGGTTGCTGAGCGGCAATGTTCATCTCTGAGATGGCCTGTTCGGAATCTATGAGCGTCACATCTTGCCCGAACAAGGCAATGTGCTCGATGGTGACCACACGAGCCGAGCTTGCACCGGGAGCGCGGCTGAGGACGACGCCGCACACACGATGGTCGGCCGTATCGTACAGGAGTTCCTGAATGGTGCCAACGCGCTTGCCAGTATCCAAGCTGATGATCGGCTGCCCGAGCAGACCCTTTACGCTTCTTGCGCTCACCTGCTGTAGCCCTCGCACCCAGCCTTGAACGCTCTTTGTGCACAAATGATACTACAGCTTGCGGTCAGCTGTACAGGACGCACTGGCCTTCTTGAACTAGTTATTTGCTTGAGCGTTTGAGCGCGTGAGTGCAATTCCCTGATGGCCGAGGCAGGGCGCAAAGGCTCCTAATGAAAGCCTGGGAGGTCTCAATGCGAAGGCGGAAGGTATGGTTGGACACGGACATTGGCACGGATGTCGATGACTGTGTGGCTCTGGCGCTTGCCATTTGCTGCCCAGAGATTGAGCTCATTGGTGTGAGCACCGTGTATGGAGATGCAGCCTTGCGCGCACGGATGGCCAAGAAGCTCCTGCGACTGGCTGGGCGGTCAGACGTGCCTGTGCACGTGGGGTGCGAGAGTCCCCTGCTTGGGGAGCGCGCCATCTACTGGGCTGGCTGGGAGGGGGAGGGAATCCTTGGCCCTGAAGATGAGGAGCTGGGGCTTGAGCTGAAGCATGCCGCCATTGCCCTCTGCGATGCGGCGCGCTCTCATCCCAACGAGCTCACTGTAGTGGCGATCGGGCCGCTTACGAACCTCGCTGCGGCATTCATCCTTTGGCCAGGGTTGGCACAGGTCGTCTCCGAGGTTGTCGTCATGGGCGGGTACCTGCGGCTGGGGGATGCAGCGCTCTCGGGTCGGTTAGCTGAGCATAACTTCGCGTGCGACCCAGAAGCAGCAAGCATTGTCTTCCGTTCAGGCGCGGCCCTCACCATGGTCGGGTTGGACGTGACGCTCCAGGTCAGCATCGGAATGCCGGAGGTCGAGCGCATGGAATCCTGCGGCGATCCATTCAGGTTAGCTGTCGCCGACCAGGTGCGGCGATATTTGCACAATACGAAGCGCACGCGCACTTACATGCATGACCCCCTGGCAGTGGCCTCCGTTGTGCGGGCGAACCTGCTGTCGTTTGAGCCGTGCCGTGTGCAGATTGAAACGGCTAGCCCCATCGCCGCGGGGGCCTCTTGGGCTGCCAGAGAAGAATCCAGCAAGACCCGCGTGGCGACGAGGGTGGATGCACAGGCGTTCGAAACTTTCTTGTTGGAGCAGCTCACCAGGCCGCGCTAGAGCCTTGTGCGAGCGCCCTCCTTGTGGCGCGCGAATGCTGAGGCAGATCCTTTGCCTGCGCTGGGCAGCGCCCCTGCTGTATGTGAGCGAGGTAATCCTCAGCAAAGTGCACAATTGTGCTGAGAACAGGTGCAGCCATCATTTGGCCCAGGGCACATAGTGAGCTCTCCCTCATGACGGCGGCGAGCTCTTTGATGGCGTCCAGGTCAGCCAGTGAACCATTGCCGTTCGCAATCCTGGCGAGGATCTCCTGCAGGCGCCGGCCGCCAACGCGGCAAGGAGTGCATTTGCCACACGATTCAGCCACACCGAACTGCACATAATACTGAGCAAGCTCGACCATGCACGTATCGTCGCCGATCACAACGATGCTGCCGTGACCAACGTTGGCGCCAGCGTCGCGGAAGCTGTCGTGGCTGATGGGCTCATCGAAATAAGATGGCGGCAAGGCCCCGCCGAGCGGCCCGCCGATATGGGCTGCCTTTACCGCATAGCCCGACGGCGGACCGCCGGCAACTTCAAAGATCACCTCACGCAAGGTTACCCCCCACGGAGCTTCCACCAGCCCAGGGTGATTGACCATCCCTGAGACGGCAAACACCTTCGTCCCCTTGGACTGCTCGGTACCTATCGACCTGTACCAAGCTGCGCCCCGGCTTATGATGAGCGGCACATTTGCCAGGGTCTCCACGTTGTTGACCACTGTGGGGTGCTCCCACAAGCCAACAGTTGTTGGCATGGGCGGCCTTGGGCGCGGCTCGCCCCTGCGGCCTGAGATTGACTCCATCAGTGCCGTCTCCTCTCCGCAGACGTAAAGCCCCGGCACGGGCCGCAAGTGGATGTCAAACGAGAAGCTTGTGCCCAGAATGCGGTTGCCCAGCAGGCCATACTCGTAGCACTGCTCCACCGCCCGCTCAAGCTGCTGTACAGCCACTGGGTACTCCGTACGGCAGTAGATATAGCCATCTGTGGCGCCAATGGCGTAACCCGCAATCAGCATCCCCTCGATGACACTATGCGGATCGCCTTCAAGTATGCTGCGGTCCATGAAGGAGCCCGGATCGCCCTCCTCAGCATTGCAGATGACGTGCTTGCGGGCCCCTCGGGCCCGACGGGCGAACTCCCACTTGAGGCCAGTTGGGAAGGCGGCACCACCTCTTCCCAGTAGCCCAGCTTCCTTCACCTCGGCGATTACTTCCTCAGGGCTCATCTGCGTGAGGGCTTTGGCCAGGGCCTCGTAGCCGCCAGTGGCGATATACTCCTCAATGTTCAGCGGGTCGATGAGCCCGCAGTTGCGCAGGACATTGCGTTGCTGGCGCCGAAAGAAGGGGATCTCCGCATAGCGAGGCAGCAGCCGGTGACTATCTGGCTCGCGGTAAACGAGCCGTGGCACAATTGCCTGCCCCAGCAGGCTGCGCTCAACAATCTCAGGCACGTCCTCTGGAGCAACGCGGCAATAAAGGATGCCGTCCGGATAAAGCGTGACCACAGGGCCGGCAGAACAAAAGCCACGACATCCGGTCCGGACCAGGGAAACGTGAGAGCTGAGGCTGCGCCGCTCCAGCTCGGCCGCAAAAGCGGCCAACACCCCATCTGAGCCAGCGCCAGTGCAGTCGCTGCC